>NZ_QZFV01000102.1:0-46451 GCF_003600245.1 Amycolatopsis panacis | reverse complement strand
GGCGGGTGGCCCGGGGTTGCGTACCCCGGCCCACCGGCCTTTTGTGCCCCGGACGACGTTCGGGTCGGCGTTCGGGGGAACCGGATCTCCCGAATGGCCGACGCGTGCAGCCGCGTCCGCCCAGCATGCTGGGAACGACGGCACGGTACCCGCGCGAGGACGGGCGGCGGGTGCCCGTATCGTTGCGTAGGGTTAGGAAAGGTTACCCTAAGAAAGGCGGCTCCATGGAGGGTGAGTCCTCGGCCTGGCTGGCCGGCGGTCCGGACGGCGCGGACCGGCTCGCGCGGCTGATCCCGGTCGCCCTGCGTGCGCTGGCCGCCGGCACGGCAGAACGAGGCGGCCCCATCCCGTCCGGCGGGCCGGCCGCGGTGGCCGCGCTGGCGACGGTGGGCAGCGCGGGCGTGGACCGGGCGGGGGTCGCTGGGGATTTCAGTTCTTCCGGAAGTGCTCACGCGTCGGACCTCTCCGCTCCCGATCCAAGCCCCGCAAGGGATTTCAGCCCACCTGGGAGCGGTCTGGACTCGCCTGTTCCGGGAGGCACCCAGCCGTCCTTGGCGGACGACGGCCGCAGAACTCGCCCGGAGCACCCCGAGAACGCGGCCCCACCGTCCGGGTTGCCCTGGCAGGGCGTGGGGGCCGAACGCGCGCTGGAGGAGCTGGGGACGCTGCTCGCCGCAGGGGCGGCCGATCCAGCAGAACCCGCGTGTGCCGCGCATCTGCACTGCCCGCCGCTGGCCGTGGCGGTGGCGGCGGACGTGGTGGCGTCGGCGCTCAACCCGTCCATGGATTCGTGGGATCAGGCGCCGGTCGCGAGTGAGCTGGAGCGGCAGTTCACCACGGGGATCGCGCGGCTGTGCTATCCGCGGGACGAGCGGCCGGACGCGGTCGTCACGTCGGGGGGTACGGAGTCGAATCTCCTCGGGTTGCTGCTCGCGCGGGAGACCACGGGTGATGCGCTCCGCCCGGTGTGTGGGGCGAATTCCCACCACAGCGTCGCCCGCGCGGCCTGGTTGCTGGGGCTGCCCGCGCCGGTCGTGGTGTCCTGTGTGGACGATCGGATGGTGCCCTCGGCGCTGGCCGAAGTGCTGGGCACGCTCGGCGCCCGCGCGGTGGTGGTGGCGACCGCGGGCACGACCAACACCGGCCGGATCGATCCGCTGCCGGAGATCGCGCAGATCTGCCGCCGTGCCGGGGCGAGGCTGCACGTCGATGCCGCGTACGGCGGACTTGCGTTGTGCAGCCCGGCGTTGCGGGGACGCGTCGCCGGGCTGGAGCTGGCCGATTCGGTCGCGCTCGATCTGCACAAGTTCGGCTGGCAGCCGGTCGCGGCGGGGCTGTTCGCCGCCCGCGAGGCCACCGACCTTCGCGCGCTGACCGTCCGCGCCGAGTATCTCAACGCCGACGACGACACCGAGGCGGGCCTGCCGGACCTGCTCGGCCGGTCGTTGCACACCTCCCGCCGTCCGGACGCGTTCCGCATGGCGGTCACCGTGCGGGCGCTCGGTGTGCAGGGTCTCGGTGAGCTGGTGGAACGCTGCTGTGCCAACGCTTCCGCACTGCACGAGCTGGTGCAGGCACATCCGGACCTGCGTTCCTGGGGACCGCCGGAACTGTCCACAGTGGTCTTCCGTCCCAAGGTCGCGGACGAGCTGCCGGGCGCCGCCGGGGACGAACTGGTCGCCCGGGTGCGGCGGACGCTGATGGAGGAGGGTACCGCGGTGATCGGCCGCGGCGTGCTGCCCACCGGAGGGGACGGCAGCCCGCAGCGGTGGCTCAAACTCACGCTCCTGCACCCGCACGCCACCGAGGCCGACTACCGCCCGCTGCTCGACGCAGTGGCCGCCGTCGCCGCGAAATCCGTGGTGACGCAGGAAAGCCCGGTCGCGTCGTGAGGCGCTACGACCTGGCGGGCGTCGGGATCGGCCCGTTCAACCTGTCGCTCGCCGCGCTGGCCGACCCGCTGGATCTGGACGTGGTCCTGTTCGACGTGCGCCCGGAGTTCCGGTGGCATCCGGGGATGCTGGTGGACGGCGCGACGCTGCAGGTGCCCTTTCTTGCCGACCTGGTGTCGCTGGCCGATCCCACGAGCCGGTATTCGTTTCTGAACTACCTGCGCGAACGCGGCCGCCTGCTGCCGTTCTACTTCGCGGAGCGTTCCCATATGCCGCGTGCGGAATACGACGACTACGCCCGCTGGGCGGCCGAGAGGCTCCCCTCCTGCCGGTTCGGCCACGAGGTCACCGGCCTGCGCTGGAGGCCGGACGAGGAAGCGTTCGAACTCACCGTGACCGGGACGGAACCGGTGCTCGCCACTGCGGTGGTACTCGGGGTCGGCACGGTGCCCAGCGTGCCGGAACCGTTGCAGGGATTGGTGAACGACCCGGACGTCCTGGCTGCGCACTCTGCCGGTTACCTCGCACACCGGGCCGAGCTGCTTGCCGCGGATCGGGTAGCGGTCGTGGGGTCCGGGCAGTCCGGCGCCGAAGTCTTTCTTGATCTGCTGCGGAGTCGTTCCACAGTGGATGGTCTGCGCTGGCTGGCGCGGACGCCGGCGTTCGCGCCGATGGAGTACTCGAAACTCGGCCTGGAACAGTTCACTCCGGACTACACCGAGTTCTTCCATCGGTTGCCCGGATCCGTCCGCGACGGCCTGCTGCCCGCGCAATGGCAGCTGTACCGGGGGATCGACGCCGAGACCATCGGCGAGATCCACAACGAGCTGTACCGCCGTAGCATCGGCGACGGCTGGCCGCGTGCGGTGCTGACCCCGGGCGTCGAGGTTACCTCCGCAACCGCCGATGCCGAGGGAATCCTGCTGCACCTGCGGCACGTCCAGCAGGGCAGCACCGCGAAGTATCGGACGTCGGCGGTGGTCGCGGCCACGGGATACACCGAAACGCCTTTGGGGCCACTACTTTCCGGCCTCGGAGAGGCGGTCCGTCGCGACGAACAGAGGCGGCTGATCATCGACGCCGACTACCGCGTGCAGCTGAACGAGCCGGTGCGTGGCTCGCTGTACGTGCAGAACGCGGAGCGGCACACGCACGGACCCGGCGCGCCGGATCTCGGGCTCGGCGCCTGGCGGGCTGCGTCGATTCTCAACTCGGTGTGCGGGAAACCGGTGTACGAACTACCGGAGCGCACTGCCTTCACCACCTTCGGCCTGCACGAAACGGAGGACCAGTGACCGACCGTTTGACCGATACCGCCGCCTGGCGGGCCGCGGGTTCACTTGTCACGCACAAGATGCTTGGCGAGCTGTCCTACGAGGCGATGCTCGTCCCGCAGGCGGGCGAGACGACTCAGGCCGGGCACCGCCAATGGCTGCTGGAGCTGCCGAACGGCGTCTCGTACCGCTTCGAAGCACGCCGGGGCGCCTTCGAGTCCTGGACCGTGTTGCCCGGCAGCGCAATCCGCTTGGCCGCAGGTGCCGAGGAACCTGCGGACGACCCGCGCACCCTCGTGGCCGACGCACGCGAGACGTTGGGCCTCACCGGGCTCCGGCTGGCCGACGTGCTGGCCGAGCTGACCGCTACGGTCACCAACGAAGCGATCCGCCTGCGCCGCGCGCCCACTGTCGCCCACCTGTCCGAAATGGACTACAACCTGGCCGAAGGGCATCTCGCCGGGCATCCCCGGCTCGTGTTGAACAAGGGCCGCGTGGGCTTCTCCGCCCGGGACCGTGCCCGTTACGCGCCCGAGTCCGGGACCGATGTGAGGCTGCGTTGGTACGCCGTGCATCGGGACCTGGCACAGTTCCGCAGCGTCGCCGGTCTCGACGCGGAAGCGTTGCTGCGCCAGGAACTCGACGATGCGACCCGCGAGGCTTTCGAGACGCGGGTGGCCAGGTTGGGCGATCCGGTGGATTACGTGTGGGTTCCGGTGCATCCTTGGCAGGCGGACGAGATCGTCGGCACGCTCTATGCCGCCGAGCTGGCCACCGGGCAGATGGCCGAGCTGGGGGAGAGCACCGACGTCTACCGTCCACATCAGACCATACGTACTCTGGCCAACTGCTCGCGCCCGGACCGTCACGACGTGAAGACCGCAGTATCGGTGCGCAACACCCTTGTCTACCGCGGGCTGAACTCCGCTGCCACGCTCGCCGGTCCGTCCGTCACCGAATGGCTGCGCGGGATCGACGCGGCCGATCCGCTGTTGTCGGGGAAGTACCGGTTCGAGTTGCTGGGCGAAGTCGCCAGCGTCTCGGTGCGGCATCCGCTGTTCGGCGTGCTGGAGGAGCTGCCCTACCGGTTCCACGAGACGCTCGGCGCGCTCTGGCGGGAGCCGCTCGTGGCGCGGCTTGGGGTGGGGGAGCAGGCAATATCGTTCGCCGCACTGCCCTATCGGGACACTGCGGGGGAAGCCGTGCTGACCCGGCTCATCACCCGCTCCGGCGAAGGCGCCGAGGCATGGCTTTCGCGGTTGTTCGACCTGTTGCTCACCCCGTTGCTGCAATGGTTGCTGCGCTACGGCGTGGGATTCTGCCCGCACGGCCAGAATCTCGTCCTCGTCGTGGACGCCGAGGGCCGCCCGCTGCGGGTCGCGATCAAGGACTTCGCGCAAGGCGTCGATCTGCTGGACGAGCAGTTGCCCGCGTACGCGGATCTCCCGCCGGAAGCCGCCGCGGACATGCTGCGCTGGCCGGCGCACCTGCTCGCGCAGTCGTTGTTCAGCTCGGTCTTTTCTGGACAGTTGCGCTTCTGGGCCGAGATCCTGCTGGACGATCTGGGGCTCGCACGTGGCGATTTCTGGGCGCTGGTACGCACTGTCGTCGGCCGCTATCGCGACGAGAACCCGGACGTCGCCGAACGGTTCGACGCCTGCCGTCTCTTCGCGACGGATGTCGAGCGTGTCACGCTCAACCGCGAGCACTTCGCGGGGCAGGGCTTCGACAAGGTGGAGCGCGACGACGAGTTCGACGTTCGCTGGGGTCGCGTACCGAATCCGTTGCACGCGCCCGATCCGGACGGTGCCTGGTGACGCCGTTCGCTCGTCCGGTAGGTCCGCGTTCCCTCGCGACCCGCGCAGCGGCGCACCGAGAGGGAGCCGAGGTGCTGCGCCGCGTGCTCGCCGAGGACGGGAACCGGCTGACGTTGCTCGTGCCCGACCCCCACGCACGGTTCGCCGCCGTGGAGCTGACCGCGCCGTTCGCCGCCGAGGTCGTGGACACCGGCTACGGCATGTGCAGCTACGTATTCGCCTGGACCCCCGAGCGTGTACCGCTGCCGGACGACGGCCCGGTGAGCCGCTACCTCGACGGCTTCGGCGACCTGCGCGTACGGCCCGACGCGGCGACCGCGTTTCCGCTCGACGAGCGCACTTGGGCGGTGGTCGGCGACGCTGAGTTCGCGTCCGGCGAACCGGCCGGGCTGGCCCCGCGCACAGTCCTGCGGAAGCAACTGGCTGTGCTGGAAGAACGGGGTCTGGTGCCCTCGATCGGGCTGGAGCACGAGGTCGTTTTCCGTGATGTGGAAGGGGTTCCGCTCACCTCGCGCGGGGTCGACTACGCCGTGGGCGGCACAGAACGGCTGGCGCCGATGCTGGCCGAGCTGCGGTCGGCAGCGGTCGGGCTCGGCGTCGAGTCGGCCCGGGCGGAGTGCCATCCCGGGCAGTACGAGGTGGTCCTCCGGCATCGGGACGCTCTCGCCGCCTGCGACGACGCACTGCTGCTGCACCTGCTGACCCGCCGGGTCGCAGCCGGTCACGGGGCGAGCGCGGACTACCTGGCCGCGCCGGAATCCGGCCAGGGCAACTCGTGTCACGTGCACCTGTCACTGTCCACATCGGACTCGACCGTGCTGGGTGCGTTCCTGGCCGGAGTCCTGCGTGACGCGCGGGCCCTGACCGCGGTGTGGGCGCCGACCTGGAACAGTTACGTCCGGCTGCGCACCGGGCCGTTCTCGCCGCGCGTGCTGCGCTGGGGCCGGGACGACCGCACGTGCGCGATCCGCTGGTGCGGCACGGAGACCGCGCCACGGCTGGAGTTCCGCTTCGCCGGAGCGGACGCGCAGCCGCATCTCGTCGTGGCCGCGCTGCTCGCCGCCGGGACGGCCGGGATCGCCGACGAACTGGCGCCGCCGCCCGCCCTTACACGGGTGGGTGAACTCGCGGCTTCGCCGTGGGAATCGCTGGCATTGCTGGAGCAGGGCCGGCCCGCCGAGCTGCTGGGCGACGACGTGGCCGCCCAGCAGGCTGCCCTGCTCAGGGAAGAACTCGAAGCGGCGCTGCAGACCGTGACCGATCTGCAGCGCCGTCGCGGCATACTTCGGGCTTAGCCGCCGGCCTGGCGGGCCGCGTCCTGCGCACGGGACATGTGCTGCTGGTAGGACCCGTTGTTGTAGGCCACCCACGGCGACCAGTTGCTGCCGCTCGAGGAGATCGCGTACATGGCCCTCGCCGCGCCGGCCGGGTCGAACGCCTGCCCGTCGGACACCTCGGGGTGCCAGCGATCGCTGATCTGCCAGAGACCGCGGTCGCGGCTGCAGTCGGTGTTGATCAGCTGGGCGTGCGTCCAGCCCGCGCTCTCGGCGATCCCGACCGCGACGGACAGGACCAGGCTCTGACCGTGCAGGCCGACGTTGCGCGCCTGCTGGGCGAGCTGGACATCACTGAGCTGCGTGCCGGCCAGGGTGCTCTGGTAGGCACAGCCGCGCTGCTGCTCGGCGGTGCTCGCGGTGGCCATCGGGGCGGCGAGCACCGCGCCGGACACCACCAGTCCGGACAGGACGGAAACACGGCGGGAATACTTCAAGGCGACCTCGCAGTCGTCGGAGTGGGGACACCGGCCCGGCGGCGGCAGCGCTGCCTGCCGCCACGGCGGCGTGGGGATACCTGGTGGAGACACAACCAATGCTGAAGAGTGGTCTGGACAAAATTTAGCCCGATGTGGACCTTCGCACAAGCGCGGTCCGACTCGTCCGAAGTGGCCTTCCGGGCAACCCGGGCTTGCGCCCGCGCGGCCGAGTGCGCAGGCTCTTGGCGTGAGCGAACACGACTACGATCTCATCGTCATCGGTTCGGGCCCGGGTGGGCAGAAGGCCGCCATCGCGGCCGCGAAACTGGGGAAGAGGGTGGCGGTCGTCGATCGCCACGACATGGTGGGCGGAGTGTGCGTCAACACCGGCACCATCCCGTCCAAGACCCTGCGCGAAGCGGTCCTCTACCTGACCGGCATGAACCAGCGCGAACTGTACGGCGCGAGCTACCGGGTCAAGCACGACATCACCGTCGCCGACCTGATGGCGCGCACCCAGCACGTGATCGGCCGCGAGGTACAGGTGGTGCGCGCCCAGCTGCTGCGCAACCACGTGGACCTGGTGGTCGGCACCGGTTCCTTCGCCGATCCGAACACCGTGGTGGTGGACGGGACTGCATCCCGGCGACCGGCGCACGCTGACCGCCGGCCACCTCGTCATCGCCACCGGGACCCGGCCCGCCCGGCCGGACCACGTCGACTTCGACGCAGCCCGGGTACTCGACTCGGACGAGGTGCTGGCGCTGGAGGAGATCCCGTCGTCGCTGGTGGTGGTCGGCGCGGGTGTGATCGGCATCGAGTACGCCTCGATGTTCGCCGCGCTCGGCGCGCGGGTCACCGTGGTCGAGCAGCGGGACCAGATGCTCGGCTTCTGCGATCCGGAGATCGTGGAATCGCTGAAGTTCCAGCTGCGCGACCTCGGCGTGACGTTCCGGTTCGGCGAGAAGGTGTCGAACGTGGCGGTGTCGGCCGAGGCCACCGTGACCACCCTGGTCAGCGGCAAGCGAATCCCGGCCGAGGCGGTGATGTACTCGGCCGGGCGTCAGGGCATGACCGGGGAACTCGCGCTGGAGAACGCCGGGCTCGCCGCCGATCCGCGCGGACGGCTGGAGGTGGACGAGTACTACCGCACCTCGGTGCCGCACATCTACGCGGTCGGCGACGTGATCGGCTTCCCGGCGCTCGCCGCCACCTCGATGGACCAGGGCAGGCTCGCCGCGTACCACGCGTTCGGCGAGCCGGCGAACGGGCTGGGCGCGCTGCAGCCGATCGGGATCTACACCATTCCGGAGATCTCCTACGTCGGCGCGACCGAGGCGCAGCTGACCTCTTCGTCGGTGCCGTACGAGGTGGGCATCTCGCGGTACCGGGAGCTGGCCCGCGGGCAGATCACCGGGGACAGCTACGGAATGCTCAAGCTGCTGGTGTCCACAACGGACCGGAAGTTGCTCGGTGTTCACGTGTTCGGCACCGGCGCGACCGACCTCGTACACATCGGACAGGCCGTGATGGGCTGCGGGGGCACGGTGGACTACCTGGTGGACGCGGTCTTCAACTACCCGACGCTGTCCGAGGCGTACAAGGTCGCCGCGCTCGACGCGACCAACAAGATCCGCGCGCTGGAGCACTTCCCCGGGTGACGTCGCTCCCCGACTCCAGCCGGGGCCGGGAAGCGCTCATCAAGCCGTGAAGTCCAGGACGAGACGGCCTCGCACACCGCCCTTGGAGAGCCTGCGGTGTGCCTGGGGCGCCTCTGCGGCGGGCAGGACGTCGGCCACGCGCAGGGTGAGTTCGCCTGCTTCGGCCTGGTCTCGCAGCCGGAGCAGCCGGGAATGGTCGGTCGCGGATTCGGTGACCCACACCGGGCGTACCCGGATCCCGCGGCCTGCCGGGCCCGCCCAGCCGCGGATGACCGCGATCCCGCCCTGGTCCCGGATGGCCGGGACGACCAGCTCGTGCAGCATCGCCCCGTCGAGCGCACCTCGACCCCACCCGGTGCGAGCGCGCGGAACCGGTCGGCCACGTCGTCGCCGCGTGTGACGACTTCGTCCGCGCCGAGGCCGGAGACGAGCTGGGTGTCTGCCGGCGCGGCGTCGGCGAGTACGCGCAGGCCGTCGCTCTTGGCCAGCTGGACGGCGTATCCGCCGAAGGCGCCGGCCGCGCCGGTCACCGCGACCGTGCCCCCGGGCGGGATGGGGAGCAGGTCCAGTCCGATCCGCGCGGTGAGGGCGTTCATCAGCAGCGTCGAGGCCGCCGCGAAGCCGGCGCCCGACGGCATCGGCACGACCGACTCGGCGGGGACCACGATCGACTCGGCGTACGCGCCACCGTGTGTCCGATAAGGACGGACGATCGCGATCACCGCGTCGCCCGGCCGGAGAGTGGTCTCGGTGTCCGGGCCGATCGCGTCGACGACTCCCGCCGCGTCCATCCCCGGTATGTACGGTCCGGGACGGCCCTCGAATCGCTCGTGCGTGGCGCCGGAACGCAGCAATGTGTTGCTGGGGTTGACCGCCGCGGCGTGCACCCGGATGCGCACTTCGCCGGTGCCCGGCACCGGATCGGGCAGTTCGAGCACCTGGAGCACCTCGGGTCCGCCGTACTCGGTCAGGCCGATCGCTCGCACAGCCTTCGCCTCCCTCGCCGGTTCTCTTTGTTGGATATCTGTCGAACTGCTCGCCACCTTGCCCCGCGGGATTTCGTTCGAACGTGTGTTTGACACCGGGTTAGAACATGTGTTCGACTTGACGGGTGCGATGGGAGCAGTTGCGTGCGGGGAAGGGAGAGCCGGTCCTGCCCGGTCTCGGTGCGTTCGGCGAGGCCGTGCGGTCGGTGCGGGCGCCGGAGTTCGGGGGGATCACGTTCCACGAGGTGCGGGCCCGGTCGGTGCTGAACCGGGTGCCCGGGGAGTCGGCGGTGCCGTTCCGGTGGTCGGTGAACCCGTACCGCGGGTGCTCGCATGCCTGCACGTACTGCCTCGAGGGCAGCACGCCGGTCCTGCTTGCGGACGGGCGGGCGAAGCCGATCGCCGAGCTGCGCACGGGGGACCGGATCCTCGGCACGCGCGGCCACGGGATCGCGCGGCGCCTGGTGCCCACCGAGGTGCTGGCGCAGTGGAGCACGGTGCGCGAGGCCTACCGGATCACGCTGGAGGACGGCACCCGGCTGGTGGCCGGGGCGGATCACCGGTTCCTCAGCGCCCGCGGCTGGAAGTACGTGACCGGCAGCAGGCTGGGCACCGCGCAGCGGCCGCATCTGGAGCCCGGCATGGAGCTGGTCGGCGCGGGCCGGTTCGTGCGCACTCCGGACGACACGCTCGGCTACCGCGCCGGGTACCTGTGCGGAATGCTGCGCTCCGGCGGGTTCGCCGCGGAGCCGGACGCGGCCGCGCGGGCGCTGGCCTACCTGCCGGATTTCGGTTCGTCGGCGGGGTTCATGCGGATCCCGCGGGAGCCGGACGCGCACTGGGCGCGCGGGTTCCTGGCCGGGCTGTTCGACCTGGCCGGCGGGTATCGGCGTGGCGCGCTGACGCTGGCCCACGACGAGACCGAAGTGGTGGAGGCGCTGTTCGCCGCGCTGGACCGGTTCTCCTTCTCCTACGAGACGGTCGGGCATCGCGGGCACCCCGGCCGCAGGCAGGCGCGGCTGGGCGGGGGCGCCGGTGAGGTGCTGCGCTTCCTGCATCTGACCGATCCGGCGGTGGCCTGGAAGCGTTCACTGGAGGGCACCGTGATCGGCTCGGTGCGGCGCCGGGTCGCCGCGGTCGAGCCGATGGGCCTGTCGCTGCCGCTGTTCGACATCACCACCGGCACCGGCGATTTCGTCGCCGACGGGGTGGTCTCGCACAACTGCTTCGCCCGGCACACGCACACCTACCTCGATTTCGACGCCGGGCACGACTTCGACACCCAGGTCGTGGTCAAGGTGAACGCGCCCGAAGTGCTTGCCGCACAGCTCAAACACCCGAGCTGGCGCCGCGAACCGGTGGCGATGGGCACGAACACCGATCCGTACCAGCGGGCCGAAGGCCGGTACCGGCTGATGCCCGGCATCATCCGCGCGCTCGCCCGGTCCGGGACTCCGCTCTCCATCCTGACCAAGGGCACGATGCTGAGCCGGGATCTGCCGCTGCTGAGCGACGTCGGAAAGGACGTCCCGGTGCGGCTGGCGGTGTCGCTCGCGCTGCTCGACCGGGACCTGCAACGGCGGCTGGAGCCCGGCACCCCGAGCCCCCAGGCCCGGCTGGACCTGCTGCGCAAAGCGGCCGCGGCGGGCCTGCCGTGCTCGGTGATGGTCGCCCCGGTGCTGCCCTACCTGACCGATTCCGCCGAAGCCCTCGACGCCTTGTTCGCCGAACTCGCCGAGGCCGGCGTCACCAGCGCGACGGTGCTGCCACTGCACCTGCGTCCCGGTGCCCGGGAATGGTTCGCGTCCTGGCTGGGCCGCACGCATCCGGCCCTCGTCCCCCGATACCGGCGCCTCTACACGCGGGGCAGCTATGTCGACCGCGGCTACCGCGAACTCCTCGCCACCCGCGCCGGCCCGCTGCTCCGCCGCCACGGCCTCGCCCCCCGGACCGCGAACGACCACCGCGAACCGGAACCGCCCCCG
Source organism: Amycolatopsis panacis (assembly GCF_003600245.1). Taxonomy (NCBI): domain Bacteria; kingdom Bacillati; phylum Actinomycetota; class Actinomycetes; order Pseudonocardiales; family Pseudonocardiaceae; genus Amycolatopsis; species Amycolatopsis panacis. The sequence continues at coordinate 35,083 of NZ_QZFV01000102.1, read as the reverse complement.
CCCCGCACGGAGACCACCCAGCTGCGGCTGCTGTGACCCGCCCCCGGGGTAGCTGTGAAGGGACCCTTCACGGACGCAGTGGCTGTGAAGGGTCCCTTCACAGCCAAGGAAAAGCCAGCCGGCAGTCGCGACGGACGGCTTGGTCGGGTCGCACACACTGGTGCCCGAACCCGCCGCGGCGACGGCCCGCGCAGCGCCCCGGGCGACGGGACCCGAGTCAAACCTGGTCGCGGACCTCGGTGGTGGGTTCGTTAACCTCTGTGTTCGGCGAAAAACCGCCTCCGGCGCACCCCGCCGGCGACCCCGTGGGCTTAAGGAGAGCAGTCGCAGTGCTCCGCACTCATGAAGCCGGCACCCTGCGTGCCGGGCAGGCCGGACAGACCGTCACCCTCACCGGATGGGTGGCCCGGCGGCGCGATCACGGCGGGGTCATCTTCATCGATCTCCGGGACGCCGGCGGCGTCGCCCAGGTCGTCTTCCGCGAGGGCGAGATGGCCGAGCGGGCGCACGCGCTGCGTTCCGAGTTCTGCGTGCGGGTCGTCGGCGAGGTCGCGCAGCGGCCCGAGGGCAACGCGAACCCCGAGATCCCGACCGGTGACATCGAGGTGCTCGCCACCGGGCTCGAGGTGCTGTCCGAGGCCGCCCCGCTGCCGTTCCCGATCGACGACCGGGTTGACGTCGGCGAGGAGGTCCGGCTCCGCTACCGCTATCTGGACTTGCGCCGCAGCGGTCCGGCGGCGGCGATCCGGCTGCGCAGCGAAGTCAGCCGCGCGGCCCGGAACGTGTTGCACGACCAGGGCTTCGTCGAGGTCGAGACGCCGACGCTGACCCGGTCCACCCCGGAGGGCGCGCGCGACTTCCTCGTCCCCGCCCGGCTCAAGCCCGGCTCCTGGTACGCGCTGCCGCAGTCGCCGCAGCTGTTCAAGCAGCTGCTCATGGTCGGCGGGCTGGAGCGCTACTTCCAGATCGCCCGCTGCTACCGCGACGAGGACTTCCGCGCCGACCGGCAGCCCGAGTTCACCCAGCTCGACATCGAGATGAGTTTTGTCGAGCAGGACGACGTGATCGCGGTCGGCGAGGCCGTGGTGTCCGCGCTGTGGCGGCTGATCGGGCACGAGATCGCGCGGCCGATCCCGCGCATCACCTACCGCGACGCGATGGCCAAGTACGGCTCGGACAAGCCGGATCTGCGCTTCGATCTGGAGATCACCGAGCTGACCGAGTTCTTCGCCGACACCCCGTTCCGGGTGTTCCAGGCCCCCTACGTCGGCGCGGTCGTGATGGCCGGCGGGGCGGACCAGCCGCGCCGCCAGCTCGACGCCTGGCAGGAGTGGGCCAAGCAGCGCGGCGCCAAGGGACTGGCCTACGTCCTGGTCGGCGAGGACGGCACGCTCGGCGGCCCGGTCGCGAAGAACCTGTCCGAGACCGAGCGCGCGAACGTCGCCGCGGCCGCCGGGGCGAAGCCGGGCGACTGCATCTTCTTCGCCGCGGGCAAGATCTCCGCGGCGCAGCCGCTGCTCGGCGCCGCGCGTGACGAGATCGGCCGGCGCCTCGGCCTGATCGACGAGAACGCCTGGTCGTTCGTGTGGGTCGTGGACGCGCCGCTGTTCGCGCCGGTCGAGGACATCGGCGACGATGTGGCGGTCGGCTCCGGCAAGTGGACCGCGGTGCACCACGCGTTCACCTCGCCCACCCCGGAGTGGATCGACAAGTTCGAGCAGGACCCGGGCAACGCGCTCGCCTACGCCTACGACCTGGTCTGCAACGGCAACGAGATCGGCGGCGGCTCGATCCGTATCCACCGCGGGGACGTGCAGAAGCGGGTCTTCGCGCTGATGGGGCTCGGTGAGGAGGAGGCGCAGGAGAAGTTCGGCTTCCTGCTCGACGCCTTCGCCTTCGGCGCCCCGCCGCACGGCGGCATCGCCTTCGGCTGGGACCGCATCGTGATGCTGCTGGCGCACGCCGAATCGCTGCGCGAGGTCATCGCCTTCCCGAAGACCGGCGGCGGCTACGACCCGCTCACCGCGGCGCCCGCGCCGATCACCGCGCAGCAGCGCAAGGAAGCCGGAATCGACGCGAAGCCGCCGGCCCCGGCGAAATAGTGCTGCACGTGCGAGCGGTGTGCCCGGCGGAGCACACGGCAGAGGTAGTGGAGCTGCTGCGCGAGCATCCGGGCGCCGCGCACCTGGTGCTGCACCGTGGGGCGGCGGTGTCGCCGGAGGGTGACCTGGTCGAGGCCGACGTGGCGCGCGAGGCCGCCGACGAGATCGTCGACGGCCTCTGCGGACTGGGGCTCGATCGCACCGGTGGGATCACCCTGGAAGCGCTGGACACCGCGGTGTCCGACGCGGCTGACGCGGCGGAGGAAGCGGCCCCGGGTGAGGCCGCGGACGCGGTGGTGTGGCAGGAGCTGCTCGGCCGCACCGGGGAGGAATCCCGCGTGAACGCCACCTTCCTCGGCTTCCTCGCGATCGCTTGCCTGCTGGCCGCGGTGGGGGTGCTCACCGACTCGCCGGTCACCGTGGTCGGCGCGATGGTGGTCGGCCCGGAGTTCGGCCCGCTGGCCGCGATCGCGGTGGGGCTGGTGCTGCACCGGGGCGATCTGGTGCGCCGGGCCGGGCTGGCCCTGCTGGTCGGGTTCCCGGTGGCGATGGCGGTGACCCTGGCCGGGGTCCTGGCCGGCAGCGCGGCCGGGATCTTCGACCCGGGAACGATCGATGGCAACCACGACGTCGATTTCGTCTACCAGGTGGGACCGGCGTCCTTCGTGGTGGCGCTGCTCGCCGGCGCGGCCGGGATGCTCGCGATGACCTCGGCGAAATCCGCTGCGCTCGTCGGCGTGTTCATCTCGGTGACCACCGTGCCCGCTGCCGGGTACGTGGTGGTCGCGGCGGTCGCCGGGCGCTGGGACCGTGCCGGGTTCTCGCTGCTGCAGCTGGTGGTGAACCTCGCCGGGATCGTACTCGCGGCGGCCATTGTGCTGATCGTTCGCTGGCGAAGGCAACGTTCCGCGCCGCTGTTACGTCCGCTTTCGCGAGGGTGAGGACGAGCGCGGGAAGCGCGGCCATCCGCGTTCTCCTACCCGATAGCTGGTGGTCATGGTTGCTCAGTCACGAGTAGGGTCGGTGCCAATGACAGTCGACACCTCTTCCGCCGGAGACGCCGGAGTGCGGGCGGAAGCCGGGGAGCTCGCCCTCGCCGCGGCGGTCGCGGCCGGTGAGGCAGTGCTTTCACGCCGGTTCGGCAGCTCGATCACGCTCGTGCAGCCCGAGCACCTCGAAGGCAGCGGCCCGGCCACGGTCGTGCGGGCCCGCGTGGTGTCCTCCTCCTTCGCGCTGCCGCGCACCCTCGTGGTCAAGCACTATCCGGACCCGGCGGTGCCCGGCCGCGCCGATCCGTTCGCCCAGGAGGCGGTGAGCTACCAGCTGTTCACCGCGCTCGCCCCGGACGAGCGGATGTGCCCGGAGCTGCTCGCGCACGACGGGCGGGCCCGGGTGCTGGTGATCGAGGACCTCGGCCGGGCGCCCACCCTGCAGGACAAGCTCACCGCGCGGGATTCCCGCGCCGCCGAACGGGCGCTGCTGTCCTGGGCGCGCTCACTCGGCAGGCTGCATGCTGGCACGGCCGGGCGGGAGGCCGATTTCCACGCGCTGCTGCGCCGGCTCGGCGGACCGGGCCGGATCGAGGACCCGGACCTTGCCTCGGAGACCGCCGAGGTCCCGCGCATGCTGGCCGGGCTGCTCGGGGTGACGGTGTCCGACCCGGTGCGCGAGCGCGTCGCCACGGCGGTGGCCCAGGCCCGGTCGGCGGCCTTCGGTGCGTTCAGCCCGGTGGAGCTGAGCCCGGACAACAACCTGGTCACCGGATCCGGCGTGCGGTTCCTCGACTTCGAACGCGGCCGCGTGCGCACCGCGTTGGTCGACGCGGCCTATCTGCGTCTGCCGTTCGCCTTCTGGCCCGATGCGCTGGCATTGCCCGCCGGGATGAGTGAGGCGATGATCGCCGCCTGGCGTGCCGAGGTGGTGTCGGTGTGGCCGTCCTTCGCCGACGATGCGGAGCTGGCCGATCAGCTGACGGTGAGCGAGCTGCTGCTGGTGTGGCGGATTACGCGGAGGGTCCTGCCCACGCTCGACCTGACCCGGCATGCGACCCCGCTCAGCCGCGAGGCCGCGCTGGTCACGTGGTGGCGAGAGCTGGCCAAACACGCCGGGTACGCCCGCCACACCGACGTCACCGAGCATGCCGCTCGGGTCGCCGCCGCACTCGGTGCCCGCCTCGGCCCGCACGCCGACCTCGCTTTCTATCCCGCCTTCCGCTGATCGAGGGCTGTGAAGGGAACCTTCACAGCCGCAGAGTCCAGGGTGTCGGCAAAGTTGGTCGGGGACCCGGCGGTGGGCGATGCGGAGGTGTGTGCGACCACCTCGTGGCGTGCGCCGGACCGGTTTCGGGTCTGTGAAGGGTCCCTTCACAGACTCAGAGTCCGTGAAGGGTCCCTTCACGGACCTCTACACCGACTTTGCCGGAACCCTGGACCCAGATGCCGTGAAGGGACCCTTCACAGCTACTGGCATCGGCGAGCGGCCGCGGAACCGGAAGTTCCCAGCCTCGTCCATGCCGCGTTACCTCGCCATCACCAGGGGTGAGTCTGGGTGCCCGATGGTCGGGGGGTGACCGTGATCAGTGTCGGAGTCACCTCTGCCCCCGAGCCCGCACCCGAGGTCCGAGGCCTGCCCGTACCCCCGGCCGAGCCGCGCCGGGCGGCGCGGATGGTGGTGCTGGGCGATTCCACTGCCGTCGGCCTCGGCGATCCGCTGCCGCGGCGGGGTGGCTGGCGGGGAGTGGGGCCGCTGGTGGCGGCCGCGCTCGGGGTCGGCGAGGAGGGCTACCTCAACCTGTCGTTCACCGGCGCGCGGATGAAGTGCGTGCGCACCGATCAGCTGCCCGCCGCGCTCGCGCACCGGCCGGACGTCGCGGTGCTCGTGGTCGGGATGAATGACACCCTCCGGCCGGACTTCGATCCGGACCGGATCGCCGAGGATCTCACTGAGATCGTCCGCGCGGTCGCCGCCGTCGGCACCACGGTGCTGCCGGTGCGATTCCACGACCACAGCAAGGTTTTCCGCCTGCCGCAGTCGCTGAAGCGGGCGCTGAGCGCGCGTGTCGCCGAGCTGAACGACGCGATCGACCGGGTGGTCGAGGCGGAGGGGATCGCGTGTCTCGATCTCGACGCGCTGCCCGGGGCGTACGACCTCACGGCGTGGAGCGTCGATCGGCTGCACCCGTCGGAACTGGGGCACCGGATGCTCGCCCGGGGCTTCACCACGCTGCTCGCGGAGGCCGGCTTCGCAGTGCCGGAACCGGTGAGCCTGACCTGTTCCGGCGGGGTGGAACCGAGCACCGCCGGGCACCTCGGCTGGCTGGTCGCCAAGGGTGTGCCGTGGCTGTGGCGGCGCGGACGGGAGTTCCTGCCCTACGCCGCGGTGATCATGTGGCGGTCGTTCCGCGGGCACGCGGGCTGAAGACCCGGAGCGCCTCAAGATCGGAGGCCGGGTTCCGGAGGAAATCCGTTGCCCACGCCGCGATTCCGGGGTAAGCCGACGTCTCCTCAAGCGCGCGGGCGGCCGCCTCGGCGTCGAACACGGTCCGTCGCAGCTGTACTCCCGGCCCCAGCAGTGCCCAGTGCGCACCCGTTGTGCCATAAGGCATTCCGACGCTGCCGGGGTTGACGATCCGGCGCCGTCCGGCCAGCCGGGCGAAGGGCATGTGGGTGTGCCCGCACACCACGGTCTCCGCTTCGGTACCGGCGAGGACCTCCAGCCACCGCTCGGGCGGACTGTCCACCAGCACCACTTCTTCGTCGTCACGCGGGGTGGCGTGGCAGAACAGCACCTCGCCCAGCCCGTCCACCTCGATGGTCACCGACAACGGCAACCCGGCCAGCACGGCGAGCTGGTCCGGCCGGAGTTCTCCGGCTGCCCACCCGGCGATCGGGTCCGGGATCGTGATGTGCCCGCCGGCGGCCAGCGTGAGGAGTGCGCGGTCGGCGTTGCCGCGCACCCATACCGCCCGCTCGCCCAGCGCGGCGAGCCGGTCGAGAGTCTGCCTCGGAAGCGGGCCGGCGGCGAGGTCACCGCACAGCACCACGACCTCCGCCGCGGCCACGTCCGGTTCGGCCAGCACCGCTTCGAGGGCGGGCAGCACGCCGTGGATGTCGGAGAGCACCGCGACCGAGGACACCATCCGCCCAGTGTGCGCGGCCGGGCGCGGTGGCGTCGGCCCGTTCGCGGACGGCGGAGTCCGCTCGGTACGTTCTCCGGCCGACGACCTGGGCACTGTTACCGTCATCGGTGTGGCACAGGACGAACTCTTCACGGTGAACCCCGATCTGGGGCCGCCGCCGGAGCCTGCCGGCGCGGGCGGCAGCGCGGTTCAGGCCGCCCCGGCGAGTTCCCCGCTCGCGGTGCGGATGCGCCCGCGCACGCTCGACGAGGTGGTGGGCCAGCAGCACCTGCTGCGCGAAGGGGCGCCGCTGCGCCGGCTGGTGGAGGGTGCCGCGCCCGCGTCCGTGCTGCTCTACGGTCCGCCGGGGACCGGCAAGACCACCCTCGCCAACCTGGTTTCCATCGCCACGGGACGCCGGTTCGTCGCGATGTCCGCGCTCTCGGCCGGGGTCAAGGAAGTCCGCGGCGTGATCGAGGAGGCGCGGCGGCGACGCCAGTACAACGCCGAGAACACCGTTCTGTTCATCGACGAGGTGCACCGGTTCTCCAAGACCCAGCAGGACGCGCTGCTCGGCGCGGTGGAGGACCGCACGGTCCTGCTGGTGGCCGCGACCACGGAGAACCCGTCGTTCTCGGTGGTCTCGCCGCTGCTGTCCCGTTCGCTGGTGCTGCAGCTGCGCTCGCTCACCGAGGACGACATCGTCGCCCTGCTGGAGCGCGCGCTCGCCGACGAACGTGGTCTAGGCGGTGCGCTGAAGCTCACCGACGAGGCGCGGGCGCACCTGGTCCGGCTGGCCGGCGGCGATGCGCGGCGGGCGCTCACCGCACTGGAAGCGGCGGCCGACGCGGCTTCGGCGACCGAGCACAAGACCATCGGCCTCGCCATCGTCGAGTCCACTGTGGACAAAGCAGCGGTGCGCTACGACCGCGACGGCGATCAGCACTACGACGTGATCAGCGCGTTCATCAAGTCGATCCGCGGCTCGGACGTGGACGCCGCGCTGCACTACCTGGCCCGGATGATCGAGGCGGGGGAGGACCCGCGCTTCCTCGCCCGGCGGCTGGTGGTGCACGCGAGCGAGGACATCGGGCTCGCCGATCCCACCGCACTGCAGGCCGCCGTGGCCGCGGCACATGCGGTGAGCTTCATCGGCATGCCGGAGGGCAGGCTGGCGCTGGCGCAGGCGACCATCCACCTGGCCACCGCGCCGAAGTCCAACGCAGTGATCACGGCCATCGATGCGGCGCTCGCCGACGTCCGCTCCGGCGCGGCCGGCACCGTCCCCGCGCATCTGCGCGACGGGCACTACGCGGGTGCGCAGAAACTCGGCAACGCGAAGGGCTACCGGTACCCGCACGACGTCGCGGAAGGCGTGCTGCCCCAGCAATACCCGCCGGACGAACTCGTCGGCCGGGACTACTACGAGCCCACCCAGCGTGGCGGGGAACGGCCGCTGGCCGAGCGGGTGCCGAGGCTGCGCCGCACCGTCCGCGGCGAGCGCTGAGCCACGCGGGTTTCGAAACCCTGGTGGCCGAACGGCTTCCGGTCGACCTGCGCGCAGCGACCGACCGGCCGATGATGGCGGGCATGACCACAATCGCTTTCCTCGGCACCGGAATCATGGGCCGCCCGATGGCCGCCAACCTCGTCCGCGCGGGATTCGAGGTGCGAGCCTGGAACCGCACCCGGGCGAACGCCGAACCGCTCGCCTCGGAAGGGGCCGTCGTGGCCTCCTCGCCGCGCGAAGCGGCTGAGGGAGCGGACCTGCTCGTGACCATGCTGTCGGACGGCCTGGTCGTCGCCGAGGTGTTCGCACAGGCCGCGCCCGCGCCTGGGACGGTGTGGCTGCAGACCAGCACCGTGGGGATCGAGTGGGTGGCCAAGCTCGCCGAAGACGCTGCCGCAGCGCGTGTGCCGTTCGTCGACTGCCCGGTGATGGGCACGAAAGTGCCTGCGGAGCAGGCGAAGCTGCAGATACTCGCAGCCGGTCCGGAAGAAGTGCGCGAGCGCGCGGAGCAGGTGTTCGCCGCCATAGGTTCGCGTACGCGCTGGCTCGGCGCCGAGCACGGCACTGCCACCCGCCTGAAGCTGGTCATGAACGCCTGGGTGCTCGCGCTCACCAATGCCACCGGCGAAAGCCTCGGGCTCGCCCACGCGCTCGGCGTGGACCCACAGCTGTTCTTCGACGTCATGGAGGGCACCACATTCGACGTCGACTACGCCCGGATGAAGGGACCGATGATGCTGTCCGGCGACTACCCGGCCAGCTTCCCCGCTTCACTCGCGGCGAAGGACGCGAGCCTTGTCGTCGCGGCGGCCGGTGATGCGGTGGATGTCGCCGGTATCAGTGCGACTCTCGCGCATCTACAGGCCACAGTGGAGGCCGGGCACGGCGAAGACGACATGGCCGTGCTGTACGAGGCGATCGTCAAGACAGGTCGCTGAGTACACCTGCAAAGGTGAATCGCGGGGTCCGGGCCGCTGGTACGAAACCGATTTTCCCCGGGTGGCTGCGCTGCGTGACCACACCGGCGGGGCGACCCCGGCGAACAGCGGGCCAGGCGGTAACCTCACTGGCACTCGAAGACCCCGTACCACCCGAGGAGGGCCCGTGTCGGCAGGGCAGATCGCCGCGCTGATCGCCGCAGGTGCTTTCGTACTGCTGGTCCTGTTGCTCGCGATCCCGCTGCTCAAGCTCGGCCGCACGCTGGACGAGGCGACCATCGCGATCCGCAAGGCGCACGAGAACACCGATCCGCTGCTGATCGGCGCCAACGAGACCATCACGCACGTGAACACCCAGCTGGAGCGCGTGGACGGGATCACCGCCAACGCACAGGCGGTCAGCGGCAACGTGTCCGCGCTGTCCTCGGTGTTCACCGCGACGCTGGGCGGGCCGCTGGTGAAGACCGCCGCGGTGTCCTATGGGGTCAGCAAGGCGATCCGCGCCCGGCGCAAGCGCCGCGCGGCCAAGGCCGAGCGCTCGTCGCGCCGGGGGAAGAAGTGAAGCGCCTCTTCTGGCTCGGGCTCGGCGTGGTCGCCGGGGTCGCGCTCAGCCGCAAGACCTCCGAAGCCGCTCGTCAGGCCACGCCCGCCGGGTTAGCATCGAACGTGGGCGACGCCGTGCGGGAACTCGCGGGCGCCGTCGGCTCGTTCGGCGCGGACGTGCGCGCCGGGATGAGCGAACGGGAACAGGAGCTGCACGACATGGTCGAGGAACGCACCGGGTTCACCGCACCGCCCGCGGGCGCGGGCCGGCACGCCGCCCAGCGCCCCGTCCGGCGAGCTCGCCGGGCGGAGGGCTGAGCCGCTTCCGCGCGCCCTCCGCCGCCGCCGTTCCCTTCCCGTCTTTCCCGGCCGCCGCGCGTGCGGGCCGGACCCATCCTGAGGACACCCCGTGGACACACACGAGATCACCGATCGGTTCCTGCGGCATTTCGAGAGCCGCGGCCACACCCGGGTGCCGAGTGCCCCGCTGATCCTGGACGATCCGAACCTGCTGTTCGTCAACGCCGGCATGGTGCAGTTCAAGCCGTACTTCCTCGGCGAGGTGCCGCCGCCCTACCCGCGGGCGACCAGCGTGCAGAAGTGCGTGCGCACCCCGGACATCGACGAGGTCGGCAAGACCACCCGGCACAACACGTTCTTCCAGATGGCCGGCAACTTCTCGTTCGGCGACTACTTCAAGGACGGCGCGATCGAGAACGCCTGGGACCTGATCACCCGGTCCCAGGCCGACGGCGGCTTCGGCCTCGCCCCGGACCGGATCTGGGCCACCGTCTACGAGCACGACGACGAGGCGGCCGGGCTGTGGCGCAAGATCACCGGCCTGCCGGGCGAGCGCATCCAGGTCCGCGACGGCAAGGACAACTACTGGGACATGGGCGTGCCCGGCCCCGGCGGCCCGTGCTCGGAGATCTACTACGACCGCGGCCCGGACTATGGCCGCGAGGGCGGCCCGGTCGCCGACGAGGACCGCTACATCGAGATCTGGAACCTCGTCTTCATGCAGGACGTGCGCGGTGACCTGAGCCCGAAGCTGGGCCACCCGCCGATCGGCGAGCTGCCGGAGAAGAACATCGACACCGGCATGGGCGTCGAGCGGGTGGCGACGATCCTGCAGGGCGTCGAGAACGTCTACGAGACCGACCTGGTGCGCCCGGTGATCGGCCGCGCCGAGGAGTTCTCCGGCCGCCGCTACGGCGCCAACCACGCCGACGACGTGCGCTTCCGGGTGATCGCCGACCACGCGCGCACCGGCGTGCTGCTGATCGGCGACGGCGTCACCCCCGGCAACGACGGCCGCGGCTACGTGCTGCGCCGCCTGCTGCGCCGGATCGTGCGCTCCACCCGGCTGCTCGGCGTGCAGGAGCCGGTGCTGCCGGAGTTCGCGAAGATCGTCAGCCAGACGATGGGGCCGACCTATCCCGAGCTGGTCACCGATTTCGACCGGATCTCCGAGGTCGTGCGGGTCGAGGAGGAGGCGTTCCTGGCCACCCTCACCAGCGGTTCGCGGATCTTCGACCTCGCCGCGGCGCAGACCCGGCGGGGCGGCGGCGACGTGCTGGCCGGGGACAAGGCGTTCCAGCTGCACGACACCTACGGCTTCCCGATCGACCTGACCCTCGAAATGGCGGCCGAGCAGGGCCTGACCGTGGACGAGGACGGCTTCCGCACGCTCATGAACGAGCAGCGCAAGCGCGCGAAGGCGGACGCGGCGGCCCGCAAGAGCGGCCACGGCGACCTGTCGGAATACCGCAAGCTGCTCGAACAGCACGGCGAGACCGAGTTCCTCGGCTACACCGAGCTGCAGGCGGACGCGAAGGTGGTCGGCCTGCTCGAAGACGGCCTGCCGGTGCGCAGCGTCGCGACGGGCCACCGGGCCGAGCTGGTGCTGGACCGCACCCCGTTCTACGCGGAGAGCGGTGGCCAGATCGCGGACACCGGGGTGCTGCTCGGCGACGGTGTCGAGCTGAAGGTGCTCGACGTGCAGAAGATCGTGCCGGGCCTGTTCGTGCACCGCGTCGAGGTGATCTCGGGCGAGGTCGGGCTGGACACCCGGGTGACCGGTGCGGTGGACGCGACGCGGCGGCTGTCCATCGAGCGCTCGCACTCGGCCACCCACCTGGTGCACGCGGCGGTGCGCGGTGCCTACGGCAAGCGCGCGGCGCAGGCCGGCTCGCTCAACGCGCCCGGCCGGATGCGGTTCGACTTCACCACGCCCGGCGCGGTGTCCTCCGACATCCTCACCGAGGTCGAGCAGGAGGTGAACGACTACCTGCAGACCGACGTCGAGGTGCGCAGCTACACCACCACCAAGGACAAGGCCCTCGAACTGGGCGCGGTCGCGCTGTTCGGCGAGAAGTACGGCAACGACGTGCGTGTGGTCGACATGGGCGAGTACTCGCGTGAGCTGTGCGGCGGCACGCATGTCGGGCGGATCGGCCAGCTCGGCCTGGTCAAGCTGGTCTCGGACGCCTCGGTCGGCTCCGGGGTGCACCGTGTCGAGGCGCTGGTCGGGCCGGACGCGCTCAAGCACGTGCGCAAGGAACAGCTGCTGGTTTCGCAGCTGGCGAACACCTTCAAGGTGCCCTCCGACGAGCTGCCCGCCCGGATCGAGGACGTGCTCACCCGCCTGAAGAACGCGGAGAAGGAGATCGAGCAGCTGCGGACCCGGCAGGTGCTCGGCTCGGCCGGCGCGCTGGCGGACAAGGCCGAGGACGCCGGTGGCGTCGCGGTGGTCGCCGAGGTCGTGCCGGACGTGGACGGCACCGGGCTGCGCGCGCTCGCCGCGGACGTCCGCGGCAGGCTCGGCGAGCGGCCCGGGGTGGTCGCCCTGTTCTCCCCGGCCGGGGAGAAGGTCGCGTTCGTGGTCGCCACGACCGCGGCGGCGCGCGAACGCGGGCTCGCCGCGGGCAAGCTCGTGCCTTCGTTCGCCGACGCGATCGGCGGCCGGGGCGGCGGCAAGCCGGACATGGCCCAGGGCGGGGGCACCAACCCGGCCGGTGCGGCGCAGGCCACGGCCGCGGTGCGCGCGGCGGTCGCCGGCGTTGCCCGCTAAGCCGCATCGAGGCCCGGACCGGCCCGGCGCGTCCGATCCGGGCCGGGGCAGGCGCCTCGCGGTCGATGTCGGTTCTGTCCGGGTCGGTGTGGCGCTGAGCGATCCCGCCCCCATTCTCGCCAGTCCTCTGGTTACCCTCTCCCGTGATGCGAAGGACGACAGCGATCTGGACCGGCTTGCCGAACTCGTCACCGAACACGAGGTGGTCGAGGTGATCGTGGGATTGCCCAGGACGCTGGCGAACCGCCAGGGCAGAGCCGCCGACCTGGCGCTCGCGTACGCGGACGGCCTCGCCGCCCGCGTCGGCGAGGTCCCGGTCCGGCTGGCCGACGAGCGGCTGACCACGGTCACCGCGTCCCGGATGCTGTCCCAGCGCGGAGTCAAGGGCCGTAAGCAGCGCGCGGTGGTCGACCAGGCCGCTGCCGTGGAGATCCTGCAGGCTTGGCTCGACGCCGCCGCCGCGCAGCGGGCCCGGGAAGGCGACTCATGACCGAGCCCCGCGGTCCCGAGAACCCGGGTCGCCGGAGGCGGCCGCCGGGCGAACCTCCCGTCCGGCGCCGCGCGGACGGCACCCGCCAGCCACCCCGCGCCGCGCCCGGCCGGGCATCCGAGCTGGACGAGCTTGCCGAACCCCACCGGGCCGCCCCTCGCCGGATCCGTCCGGAGGACGGCCCGCGCCCCGGTCGGCGCCGCCGCGCGCCGGAGCCCGATCAGCCTCCGCCGGGTGCGCCCCTACCCCCGCCCGGCCGCCCCGAAGGCGAGGACGAGCAGGCGCCGCCGCGCGCCCGCCGCCGGAGCGCGGATGCCGGGCAGCCGCCCCCCAGGCGCCGTCGCCGCGCGGATGAGCGGGACCAGCTGCCGCCGCAGGGTGGCCGCCGTCTTGACGAAGGCGAGCAGCTACCGCCGCCCGTCCGCCGTCGTGTGGACGAAGGCGAGCAGATGCCGCCCGTTCGCCGTCGTGTGGACGAAGCCGAGCAGTTTCCGCCGCCCGGTCCTCGCCTGCTCGACGAGGGCGAACAGGGACCGCCGGGTCGTCTCCTCGACGAGGGCGAGCCGCTTCCGCAGCCGAGCCGCCGCCGCGCGCCGGATGCCGAGCAGCCCCCGCCGCGCGGTCCTCGTGGCGAGGCAGGGGAACAGGCGGCCCGACGCCGTCGTCGGACCGCGAACGCCGAGGGCCCGCCACCGGCACGGCGCCGTCCGCCCGTCCGTCCGCCCCAGCCCGAACCCGAGCCGTATAACGAGGGATACGCCGAAGACCCTCGGGCCACCGGCTATCGGCGCCGGGAGCCGGCCGAGGTGCCTACTCCGGACGTCGGCATCCCCGTGGCCTCCGAACCCCCGGGCCCGCCCGGCCGGCCGCCGCGGCGCCGCTCGATCGCGCCGCCGGACCCCCGGTTCGTGGACGGCTCGATGCCGCCGGATCTGCGGTTCGCTGAAGGCTCGATGCCGCACGACCCGCGCTTCGCTGATGCTTCGATGCCCCCGGACCCGCGGTTCGCCGAGGGCTCCATGCCGCACGATCCGCGGTTCGCCGCCCCCGGCCCACCCCCGTCGATGCCGCCCGACCCCCGGTTCGTCGCTGGTTCGATGCCGCGCGACCCCCGTCGGCTCCCGCCGGTGGAACAGCCCACCGAGGTCATCCCGAGCCTGCTCGACGAACCCGCCGAACAGCCCCGCGAACACCTCGACGACCTCTTCGACGACGAGCACGACGACTACCGCGAGTACGAGGAATACGACGACTACGACGGCGAGTACGAAGACGCCGACGAGAACCCTCCTCCGGACGAGGCCCCGGCCAAACCGCGCCGCCGTCGTAAACGCGCACTTGGCTGGGTCGCGGCGATCGTCGTGCTGGTGCTGCTCGCCGGCGGCGCCTGGTTCGGCTACGAGAAGTTCTTCGGCTACGACGATTTCGACGGTTCCGGGCAAGGCGACGCTCTCGTGCAGGTGGAGGACGGGGACACCACCTCGGCCATCGGCGCGAAGCTGACCGGCGCCGGGGTCGTCGCGAGCACCAAGGCGTTCGTCAAGGCCGGTGCGGACAACGCCGCGCTGAGCCGTATTCAGCAGGGCTACTACCTGCTGAAACAGCATATGTCCGGGGCCAGCGCGGTGGAGGCGATCACCTCCCCGTCGGCCCGCGTCGGACGGCTGGAGATCCGCCCGTACACGCAGTTCGACGACATCACCCAGGCCGACGGCAAGGTCACCCCCGGGGTGTTCACGCTGATGTCGAAGGCCTCCTGCGCGTCGCTGAACGGCAAGAGCACCTGCATTCCGGTGGACGCGCTGCGCAAGACCGTTGCCGACGCGGATCTCAAGGCGCTCGGCGTGCCCACCTGGGCGGTCGAGGACGCCGGCAAGGCCGCCGCCAAGGACAAGCGCCTGGAAGGCCTGATCGCGCCCGGCGTCTACGACGTGAAACCCGGCTGGACCGCCGACGAGCTGGTCAAGGACCTGGTGCACCAGTCCGCGGGGGCGATCCAGGCGGCCGGGCTCGGCCCGCAGAACACCGGCCCGGGCATGACGCCGTACCAGACGCTGATCATCGCCTCGCTCATCGAGCGCGAGGCGATCACCCCCGACTTCGGTAAGATCTCGCGGGTCCTCTACAACCGGCTGGGCAAGAACATGAGGCTCCAGCTGGACTCGACCGTGAACTACGCGCTCGACCGCCCGACGTTGCTCACGAAGCCGGAGGACCGGGACAAGGCCGGCCCGTACAACACGTACGCGAACACCGGTCTCCCGCCGACGCCCATCGGGGTGCCCAGCACAGACGCCATCAAGGCCGCGGTCAAGCCGACGCCGGGCGACTGGGAGTACTTCGTGAAGTGCGAGAAGGACGGGCATTCCTGCTTCGCGGTCACGAACGAGGAGCACAACCAGAACCGGGCATTGGCACAGTCCCGTGGCGCCTACTGATCTCCCGCGCCGGGCGGGCGTGCTCGGGAAGCCGGTGGCGCATTCCCTGTCCCCGGTGCTGCATCGCGCCGCGTTCGCCGCGCTCGGCCTGTCCGGCTGGACTTACGACCGGTTCGAGACCGACGCCGGCGAGCTGCCCGGGTTCGTCGACGGGCTCGGTCCGGAGTGGATCGGGCTGTCGGTCACCATGCCCGGCAAACGGGCGGCACTCGACCATGCCACCGCGGTCACCCCGCGGGCGGCCGCCGCCGGTGCGGCGAACACGCTGGTGCGCACCGCCGAAGGCTGGCTTGCCGACTGCACCGACGTCGAGGGCGTGACCGGTGCCCTGCAGGTGGCCGGTGGTTATCGGCCTGCCCCGGGTGACCATGCCGTCGTTCTTGGCTCGGGTGGCACCGCGGCGGCGGCGGTGGTCGGGCTGGCCGGGCTGGGAGTCGGCTCGGCACAGCTGGTCGTCCGCAATCCGGCGCGGGCCGGGGAGACCCTCGAAGCGGCCGGACGAGCCGGGCTGAGCGTCGACGTGCTGACCTGGTCCGAAGTGGACTTCGCGAAGCTCGCGCACGAGGCGGCGGTCCTGATCAGCACGGTGCCGCCGGAAGCCGTGCAGCCGCACGTCGCGGAGCTGTCGAGGATCGGCAGCGTGCTCGACGTGATCTACCATCCGTGGCCGACGCCGCTGGCCGAAGCTGTCGCGGCGCACGGTGGGAAGCTCGCGACCGGGCTGGATATGTTGCTGCACCAGGCTTTCGGGCAGGTCGAGCACTTCACCGGCCGTCCCGCGCCGCGAGCGGAGATGCGCACCGCGCTGCGGGCGGCCACCGGCGAAGTCTTGCCGCTGCCGATCTCCTGACGCACTGTCGGGCCGCCCGAGGGGAATTCCGGTGTCGAGAGAGGCCAACGACGAGGACGCCATCCGTGCCGCCTGGGTGGGGGAGCCGCCCCGCCTCGGCACCACGGTCACGCTCGCCGAGTACGACCCCGAATGGCCGCGGCTGTTCGACCGCGAAGCCGCCCGCCTGCGTGCGGCGCTCGGCGACCTGATCGTGCTGCTCGAACACGTCGGGTCGACGTCGGTTCCGGGCCTGGCGGCCAAACCGATCATCGACATTCTGCTCGAAGTGCCCGATTCCGACGACGAAGCGGCCTACGTGCCCTTGCTGGAGGGCGCCGGCTACCGGCTGGTGATCCGAGAGCCGGAATGGGAGAAGCACCGCTGTTTCAAAGGCCCTGACACGAACATCAACCTCCACGTGCACTCGCCGGGCAATGGCCAGACGCCGCGGTACCTGCTCTTCCGCGACCGGCTGCGGACCCATCCGGAGGAACTTTCCCGGTACCTGGCGAAGAAACGCGAACTCGCGGCGCGCACCTGGGACTACATCCAGAACTACGCCGACGCGAAGAACGACGTGATCGACGAGATCATCGACCGCGCGCAGGCTTAGCGCTCTCCAGCGGTCAGGGGAACGGTCCCACGTCCGGCGGGCAGGTGGCTTCCTCTTGTGGCACCGCGAGATCCACGAAATACCGCACCATCGCCGCCGAAGCGCACTTGCTGGGCACGTCGAGCGTGGTGTGCCCGGCGCCTTCGACGGTGAGCACTCTCCCGTCGCCCAATTCCTTCGCCGTGGCCTGGGCGTTGGCCAGTGGAGTGGCCGGATCGTGGCGGTTGGACAGGATCAGCGCCGGATGCTGGCGCGGCCGGTTCCAGGGCCCGAGGTAACGGTCCTCGTCGCGCGCGGGCCAGCCGACGCACTGTGCCATGGCGAACACCGGCGCCAGCCCGAAATACCGCTGCCGCTGCTCCTCGCGGGCCGCGAGTTCGCGGTACTGTGCGGGATCCTGCGGAAGATCGCTGTCAAGGCATTGCACGGCAAGGAATCCCGGCGAGTGAGTGGGTACCCACGGATCGGCCACCGGCGCTGGCGAGACCGGTGCGGACGGGACGAGCGCGGCCAGCGTACGGGCGAGCCGAGGCCATCGCGACCACTGGTACAGGGAACGGTCCATGGTCTGCATCAGTGACGCAACAGTGACCCCGCCGACCCCGCCGTGGGTCAATCGTGCGTACAGAGCGGCGAATTTCTCCTTTGGATCACCGCCGGCGAAAGCGCATTTCCCCGGCCCTGCAGCACTGCACGCGGCGAAGAACGCTTCCAGCTCGTGCTGCTGCGCTGTCGCGACGTCGGCGCGTACGTCGACCGGAGCGTTCTGTGTGCCGGGCTGGCCGGTGGAGTTGGCGACGAGATCGAGCGTGCCGTCGAGGGTCATCGCGCGCAGCTTGTCGGGGAACAGGTTCGCGTACGTGCCGCCCAGGTAAGTGCCGTAGGAATAGCCGTAGAAGTTCAGCCGTGGCTCGCCGAGCGACTGCCGGAGCAGCTCCATGTCCCGCGCGACGTTCGCCGTGGACAGGTGGGCCAGCTCGGCGCCGGAACCGGCCGCGCAGGCCTTGCCGGTGGCCGCGCTCGCCGCCCAGAACCCGTTGTCGTGCAACGGAGAACCGGGCGCGGGCAGCCGGTCGGCACCCGGGCAGTGGATCGGCGAGCTGCCGCCGATCCCGCGGGGATCGAAGCTCACCAGATCGAACCGCGCCCGCAGCTCGGCCGGATACCGGCCGCCGAACCGGGTCAGCTCGCCGATCCCGTCCGCGCCGGGTCCCCCGAAGTTGATCATCAGGGAACCGAGGCGGTGCGCGGGATCCGTGGCAGGCAGCCGGATCACCGAGAGGTCCAGCTTCGCGCCACCCGGCTCGCGGTAGCTGAGCGGCACCGGTGCCGTGGCGCATTCGTACCCGCCGCGGCACCGGGTCCAGTTCAGCTGTGGCGCGGCGGCACCGCCCGTGCCCAGTGGCGCCGGAGTATCGGCGGCCGGGGAAGGCTCCGCCGAGGGCGCCGGGTCGGCCGGGGCCGAACAGCCGACGGCGGCCAGCGCCATGGCGACCGCCAGCGTGACGCGGATTCTCACGCGGTGAGCTCGGCGAGGACGGCGTCGGTGAACGGCGGCCACACCTCGGCCGCCCACGGGCCGAAGGACCGGTCGGTCAGCGCCACGCAGGAGAACCCGGCGTCCGGGTCGGCCCAGAGGAACGTGCCGGACTGGCCGAAGTGGCCGAACGTGCGGGGCGAGCTGTGCGCGCCGGTCCAGTGCGGGCTCTTGTGGTCGCGCAGCTCGAAGCCGAGGCCCCAGTCGTTCGGCTTCTGGTGCCCGAAACCGGGCAGCACCCCGGAAAGCCCGGGGAAGGCCACCTCGGTGGCCGCCCGCAGGGTCTCCGGCGCGAGCAGCTTCGGCGACTGCAGTTCGGCGGCGAACCGGAGCAGATCGTCGAGGGTGGAGGTGGCCCCCGCCGCGGGCGAACCGGCCAGCTCGGTCGCGGTCATGCCGAGCGGGCTCAGCAGCGCTTCGGCGAGATAGTCGGCGAAGGTGATCCCGGCGTGCTCGCTCAGCGCTTCGGCCAGCTGCTCGAAACCCGCGTTGGAGTACAGCCGCCGCGTGCCCGGCTCGGCCATCACCTTGTGCGCGTCGAAGGCCAGCCCGGAGGTGTGCGCGAGCAGGTGCCGCACGGTCGAGCCCGCGGGCCCGGCCGGGGTGTCCAGCTCGAAGACGCCCTCTTCGACCGCGATGTGCGCGGTGTAGGCGGTGAGCAGCTTGGTCACCGACGCCAGCCGGTACGGCCGGGCAGGGTCCCCGTGCCGTCCGCGGATCACGCCGTCAGCGCCGACCACCCCGGCCGCCGTCTCGTCCACCGGCCACTCGTCGATCAGGCGCAGGCTTTCCATGTGGCCCAGCGTATCGGCTGCTCCCGGCGCCCTGTCCGTGAAGGGACCCTTCACGGACTCAGAGTCCGTGAAGGGTCCCTTCACAGCGTTGCCCGGGGCCGAGCTAGGGAGTGTCGAGGTCGGTGGAGACGAGCTTGGCGACGGCGTCCACGGCGGCTTCGGCGCCCTCTCCCTCGGCGCTGATCACCACCTCGTCGCCGAACGCGGCGGCGAGGGTCATCAGGTTGAGCACGCTGCCCGCCGCCACCGGTTCACCACCGGCCTTGGCGATCCGCACCGCCACCGGCTGGGCCGCGGCCGCCTTGGCCACCAGCGCGGCCGGGCGGGCGTGCAGGCCCACCTTGCTGGCCACCGTGACGCGTTTCTCCGGCATGGTCGTCCTCTCTGGCTGGTCGGGGCTGCTCACTTGGCGGCCGAGCGTTCGAGGTCGGCCTCCACCGAATCGTCCTCGCGGCCCGGCGTGGGCAGGTTCCACTTGGTGATCACGAACCGGAACACCACGTAGTAGAGCACGGCCAGCACGAGCCCGATCGGGATCAGCAGCCAGGCCTTGTGCGCGGTGTCCAGTGAGGAGTTCAGCGCGAAGTCGATCGCGCCGCCGGAGAAGGAGAAGCCCAGCTTGATGCCCAGCCAGTTGCAGAACGCCAGCGAGACGCCAGTCATGACCGCGTGGAACAGATACAGCGGCCAGGCCACGAACATGAACGCGAACTCGATCGGCTCGGTGACGCCGGTGATGAACGAGGTCAGCGCCGCGGAGATCATGATGCTGCCGACGATCTTCTTCTGGCCCGGCTTCGCGGTCCGCCAGATCGCCAGCGCCGCGGCGGGCAGCGCGAACATGAAGATCGGGAAGAACCCGGTCATGAACGAGCCGGAACCCTGCACGTGGTGGAAGAAGTTGGTCAGGTCGCCGCCGCCGAAGATGAACCACACCGGCACGTTCAGCAACTGGTGCAGGCCGACCGGGATGAGCAGCCGGTTCAGCACGCCGTAGATGCCGCCACCGAGGATCGGGGAACCGTCCACCGCCTCGCCGACCGAGTTCAGCCCGTGGTCCACGTACTTGAACACGATGCCGAGGACGACGCCGATGATGATCATCGCGAACGCGGTGACGATCGGCACGAACCGGCGGCCGCCGAAGAAGGCCAGCCAGGACGGCAGCTTGATCCGGTGGTAGCGCTGCCACAGCAGCGCGGCGACGATGCCGGTGATCACACCGGTCAGCACGCTGTAGGGCCAGTGGATCGGCTGGAACTCCCAGCCCTTTGCCGCCTCGTAGCCGGTCACGTCCTTGAGCGGGGCGATCGCCTGGATCACCTGGGTCAGCACGACCCAGCCGACGACGGCGGCGACCGCGGTGGAACCGTCGCCCTTGCGGGCGAAGCCGACCGCGATGCCGATCGCGAAGATCAGCGGCAGCCAGTTGAAGATGCCGCCGCCCGCCCCGCCGATCACGGCGGAGACCTTGTCCCAGCCCAGGCCGTCCTTGCCGAAGACGTCGTCCTGGCCGAGCCGGCTGAGCAGGCCGGCCGCGGGCAGCACGGCGATCGGCAGCATCAGGCTGCGGCCGAAGCGCTGCAGCCCGGCGAGGCCGCCGCCGCCCTTCTTGCCCTTGGCCGCCGCCGCGGTGGTGGCGCTCATCGGGTACCTCCATAGTGGGGTTCGTCGCCGGAGCCCGGGATGCTCCGGTCCAGCTGCATGGTCACCTGGTAGTGGTCGCCCCGGTACCAGGACGTCATGTCCTCGACCGGCTCCCCGTGCGCGCTGGAGACCCGGCGGAAGACCAGGAGCGGACTGCCGGCGCGCATGCCCAGCAGGCGCGCCGTCTCGCGGTCCGCGGATTCGGCCCACACCGTCTGGTACGCGTGATCCGGCCGCAGGTCGTAGGCCTGGGTCAGTTCCGCGTACAGGGAGTTGGTGAGGTCGAGGCCGAGCAGACCCGGCGTGCGTTCGGCGTGATACCAGCCGCGTTCCACGGCCAGCGGCACGCCGTCCGCGCGGCGGAGCCGGATCAGCCGGTGTGCCGGCACGCCCGGCGCGAGGCCGAGCGCGTGCGCGGAGGTGACCGGCGGGACCTCGGTCGAGGTCGAGATCACCTCGGTGGCCGGGACCAGCCCGCGACGGCGCATGTCGTCGGTGAACGACATCAGGTAGAGCTGCAGCTCCATCCGCCGGGCCGCGGTGAACGTGCCCTTGCCGCGGACCCGGGCCAGCAGGCCTTCCTCGACCAGCTTCCCGATCGCCGAGCGGACGGTCAGCCGGGACACGCCGTAGCGCTGCGCGAGCTCCCGCTCGGACGGGATCGGCGATCCCGGCGGCAGCTCCCGCTCCACCGAGCGGCGCAGGATTTCGCGCAGCTGGGCGTGCTTCGGCGTCGGGCCCTCGATCACCTGCTCGACGGGCTCGGGTGGCGAAACGTGCGCGGCCGCGCTCATCGGCGTCACCCTCCCTCTCCGCGCACCGGGGGACCGGTGCTCGCGTCCGGGCCGGAAGATTGGTACGTTCCGGTCTAGACCATTGATCTGATGGGGCAGGATGCTCCGCCGGACGAGCGGGTGTCAACCACCGTTATCCGTTCGTGTTCGCCGGGCCGGGGCGCGTCGCGCGGGCGGCGTAGTACTGGTGGTACACACCACTGCTCCAGGTGGCGAACCGAACGGGATACAAGGAGGCCGCGATGGCGGATGACAGGCCGGAGAAGATTCTCGCGGCGCTCGGTGGCGCGGAGAACCTCACCGAGATCGAAGGCTGCATCACGCGGCTTCGCTGCGAGGTGGACGACATGGGCCTGGTCGACGAGGCGGGCCTGAAGGCGGCCGGCGCGATGGGCGTGGTGAAGATGGGCAGCACGGCGCTGCAGGTGATCGTCGGGCCGGAGGCGGACACCATCGCCAGTGACATCGAGGACCTGATGTGAGCCTGCGGATCCTGAGCCCGGTCGCGGGGGAGGTGGTCGCCCTCGGTGAGGTGCCGGACCCGGTCTTCGCCGAGGCGATGGTCGGCCCGGGCGTCGCGGTGCGCCCGTCCGGCGGGCGCGCGGACGCGGTCGCGCCGGTCGACGGCACGGTGGTGACCCTGCACCCGCATGCCTTCGTGGTGGCCACCGGGGACGGCCGGGCGGTGCTCGTGCACCTGGGCATCGACACGGTCAAGGAGAAGGGCGAGGGCTTCACCCTGCACGTGGCGAAGGGTGAAGCGGTGCGGGCCGGTCAGCCGGTCGTGGGCTGGGACCCGGAGGCCGTGGCGGCCAAGGGTTATTCGCCGATCGTGCCCGTGGTCGGCTTGGACGCCCCGGCCGACGTGCTGGCCGATCTGGCGGCCGGACGGCAGGTCGTCGCCGGCGCGGAGCTGTTCACCTGGAACGACTGAACCCGGCCGCCCTTTGTGGACGGTGCGTGTCCACAAAGGGCGGTCCCCGGTCAGGCCGTGACGACCTGGCCGTTGCTGATCTTCACGGCCACCTTGTGCAGCGGCTGGGGCGCCGGCCCCTGCTCGACCGCGCCGGTGAGCGCGTTGTACACGGAGCCGTGACAAGGACAGTGCGCCACACCGTTCTCCGGTGGGTTGACGGTGCATCCTTGATGCGTGCAGATCGCGCTGAAACAGGCGACCGTGCCCGCGGTCGGCTGCGCGACGAACACGTCCTGCCCGTCCGGCGTTTTCGCGGCTTTCGCCTGCCCGACAGGCACTTCGGACAACGGGAGCACCACGCCGCCCGAGGTCGGTGCCGTGGTGGGCGCGCTGTAGCCGCCACCTCCGCTCCCGCCGCCACAGGCGGCGAGCGCGACCGTGCCCACAGCCGCCCCGGCGACCGCGGCGCCGGCGGTGAGAACGGAACGGCGGGAATGCTGTTCGGCAGTCGTATCCGGAGTCATATCCGGGGCAACGAGCCCCGGCCCGTTCCGGTTCACCGCACTTTCCGGTGAACCGTTCCTTCCGTTCGCGCGTGTAAGCCGTGTCCCCCCTTGTCGGAAGGAGACGGCGATGCTGGCCACCTGGATGCGCGCCCTCGGCGCTCTCGGCCTGGCAGGTTCCGCAGCGGTCCACTTCATCCTGTACTGGCACGGCGGCTACTCGGAAATCGCCGTGGTGGGTCCGTTGTTCCTGGTCAACGGCGTGGCCGGAGTGCTGATCGCGGTGGCCCTGCTGACCTGGCGGCACTGGCTGCCGGCGTTGCTGACCCTCGGCTTCGGCGGCGTGACCCTACTCGCCTACCTGCTTTCGGTGACGGTGGGCTTCTACGGCGTGCACGACCAGTTCACCAGCCCCTACGAATACTGGGGCCTGATCACCGAGGCCGTGTGCGTTCTCTGCGGCCTGGTGCTGCTTGGGCAGGCGTTCCTCAGCCGCCGTACTCGTCGCTCCCGCGACCGGACGGTGCCGCTGGGCCGGTGACTTCGGTTTCCGGCTGTCTCCTGGCTGGTGGCGTCTTTGTCTGGCGGGTTGCGTCTTGGCCGGGCTGGTCGGTGTCGCGTTCTCGTACTGGATCGCCCGACTTCCTGCTGAATCGTCCTGGATCGTCCGAACGCCGGATCGTCCGAACCGTCCGGTTGCCTCCCGGGACCGCATCTCGTCGCCGGCCGCCCGAAGTGCCGGGCGCTTCTCGGCAACCGACGCTTCTCCCTGGCAATCGCCCCGCCTCCGCGGGAACCGTCCGGTCTCTTCCGGATGTCGCTTCGAGCCTGTCGTGTGCCGGAACCGGCCCGCGTTTCCCCTAGCAACCGTCCCGCTTCTCCTGGGGACAGTCCCGCGTCTCGCCGGCAATCGCCCCGCCTCCCCGGCAATCGCCCCGCCTCCCCGGCAACCGTCCGGTCTCTTCCGGATGTCGCCTCGAGCCTGTCGCGTCCAGGAACCGCCCCGCGCCTCCGCGGGAACCGTCCGGCCTCTCCTGGATGTCGCTTCGCGCCTCTCACGTGCCCGAACCGACCCGCGCCTCCGGGAGCCCGAACAGCCCCTCTCCTCCCATGGGAACGCCCTCGCGATTCCCGCCCCACCGCCTCCGTCGAGTGAACCTCCCGGCGTGTCGCGCACGAGCGGGACCATCACTACGCCTGACGTTTGCGCAGCTCCGCGCCCCGCGGACACGCTGGTGGCATGGTCCTCATGGCAGTACTCGCAGCCGTCGCAGTCACCCCCGTGTTGCTGCTGGCGGTGAAACGAGCCGGCGCCCCGATCTCCACCGCCCTCGCCCTCGCGATGGTGGCGGTCGCCGTCGCGATCCCCGCCGCCCTGGCAGAGTCCGGCGCGCTCCCCGCAGGGTGGCTACCGGTGCCCTGGGTGGTCGCCGTACTAGGAGTCCCCTTGGTCCTGACCGACCTCCGCCACCACCGACTACCCGACGTGTTGACCGGCCCCGCCTACCCAGCCGTTGCGATCGCCCTGACCTTCGCTGCCCTGGACGGCGGCCCCCACCTGCTCCTCGCCGCCCTCACCGGCTGCCTCCTCTTCGGCGGCGTTCACCTGCTCGTACACCGACTTTCCCCGGGCGCCCTCGGCGCAGGCGACGTGAAACTCTCCGGCGCCCTGGGCGCGGTACTCGGTGCCCTCGGCGGTCCGGCCCCACTCGCCGCCGCAGCCTTGGCGGCGGCGGTCAGCACGACCGGCCTGGCCGCAGCCCACCTCCGCAGACGCTTTCACCGCCCGCGAGCCCTCTCCTCACCCACTCGACTCCCACCTGAGCATCGGCCGTCAACCCCCACGACCTCGAACGACCATCCGAACTCGCGGCGGTCGCTCGGTTCCGAGCCGTGGCCGCACCCCCTCCTGCCCTCGTCTCCGGACCGACCGGACCACCCCCGCCCTTCCCCCGCCTCTGCCTCCCCGCCTGCTTCAACGGCCTCACCCACGGCAGGAGGCTCGCTCACATCCTCAGCCCCGTCCTCCTCGGCCCCGCCCGTTCCAGCGGTCCCGGCGATCACCAAGGCCGCCCTCGCCTTCGCAACCACTCCAACCTCAACGACTTCGCTCGCCCCGGGAACCTCGCTCAACCCGGGAACTTCGCTCGCCCCGGGAACCTCGCTCGCCCCGGGAACCTCGCTCGCCCCGGGAACCTCGCTCAACCCGGCGGCCCGCCCTATCACACCAGTCTCACTAGCCACATCAGCCCCGGTCCCCATAGATACATCAGTCCCGGCAGGCACTTCATCCGCGGAAACTTCCTCACCCAACCCGGCACACACTCCAACCCCGCCCAGCCCAACAACCCCATTCACCCCAGCAGCCCTATCAACCCCACCAGCCCCACTCTTCCCGCCAACCTTCCCAACCCCACTCACCCCACCCGCCGCACTCACCCCATCCGCTCACCGCCGCCTGCACCGATCCCGGCCCCGAGACGGCCCGCCGCGCCTGCTCGTCCCGCACGGGCCTGGCTTGATGCTGGCCACCTGGCTCTGCGCGGTGTTCCCTTTCCCGGGATCGGGGGTCGCCTGAGGCCAGGGCCTCTGCCGGGGCCGCGGACGGGCCGTGACAGGATTAGCCGGTGTTGCGCTGGATCACCGCAGGAGAATCGCACGGCCCCGCTCTCGCCGCTGTGCTCGAGGGCATGCCCGCCGGGGTGGAGGTGACCACCTCCGACCTCACCGCGCAGCTCGCGCGGCGGCGGCTCGGGTTCGGCCGGAGCCCGCGGATGGGCTTCGAGACCGACCACGTGCAGTTCCTCGGCGGTGTCCGCCACGGCCGTACCCAGGGCGGGCCGATCGCGGTGCAGATCGAGAACGCCGAGTGGCCCAAGTGGGAAAAGGTGATGGCGGCCGACCCGGTCGACGAGGCCGAGCTGGCCGGCCTGGCCCGCAACGAGCCGCTCACCCGGCCCCGCCCGGGCCACGCGGACCTGCCCGGCATGCAGAAGTACGGCTTCGCCGAGGCCCGGCCGGTGCTGGAGCGAGCCAGCGCCCGCGAGACCGCCTCGCGGACCGCGCTCGGCACGGTTGCGCGCAACTTCCTCCGTCAGCTGCTGGGCGCCGAGGTGCTCAGCCACGTCGTCTCCATCGGCGGCGCGGACGTGCCCGCAGGGCCGTTGCCGCAGGCGGGTGACCTCGATGCGATCGACGAGAGCCCGGTGCGCGCCTTCTCCGCCGAGGGCACCGAGGCGATGGTGGCCGAGGTCGACGCGGTGCGGAAGGCGGGGGACACGGTCGGCGGCGTGATCGAGGTGCTCGTCTACGGCTTGCCGCCGGGCCTCGGCTCGCACGTGCACTGGGACCGGCGGCTCGACGCGCGGCTCGCCGGCGCGCTGATGGGCGTGCAGGCGATGAAGGGCGTCGAGGTCGGTGACGGTTTCACCACCGCCCGCCGGTGGGGGAGCCAGGCGCACGACGAGATCGACCGTGGCACCGGTCCGGTCGGCGTCACCCGGCGATCGAACCGTGCGGGCGGGCTGGAGGGCGGCATCACCAACGGCGAGCCGCTGCGTGTGCGCGTCGCCATGAAGCCGATCTCCACCGTCCCCAAAGCACTGTCCACTGTGGACGTCACGACCGGTGAGCCGGCGGTGGCCATCCACCAGCGTTCCGACGTGTGCGCGGTGCCGCGGGCCGGGGTCGTGCTGGAATCGGTGGTCGCGCTGGTCGTCGCGGACGCCGCGGTGGAGAAGTTCGGCGGCGACTCGCTGGCCGAGACCCGGCGCAACGCGCAGGCGTACCTGACCGCGCTCGAGGAGCGCTGGTGAGCCCGCGCGCGGTGGTGGTCGGGCCGCCGGGATCGGGCAAGAGCACGGTCGGCCCGATGCTGGCCGCCGCGCTGGACGTGCCCTTCCGCGACAGCGACGACGACATCGTCACCCGCGCGGGCCGCCCGATCGCGGACATCTTCGCCGAGGACGGCGAGCCGGCCTTCCGCGCGCTGGAAGAGGAAGTCGTCGCCACCGCGCTTGAGGAACACGACGGCGTGCTCTCCCTCGGCGGCGGCGCCCCGCTCACTCCCGGCACCCGCGCCCGCCTCGCGCAGCACACGGTGGTGTTCCTGAACGTCGGCCTCGCCGCAGGGGTGCAGCGGACCGGTCTCTCGACCGCGCGCCCGCTGCTGGCCGGGGTGAACCCGCGCGCCACCTTCAAGACACTGCTGGACGCCCGCCTGCCGGTGTACCGCGAAGTGGCGACTGTCGAGATCGAGACCGACCACCGTTCCCCGGACGAGGTCGTGGCTGCCGTACTCGCCGCGCTCAAGCCCGGCCAGGTCCGGCAGCAGTAGCCCGATCCGCTCCGCCGCGGGCGTCGTCGTCGCCACGCCACCAGGACATCCGACCGGGCGACGGCCGCCCGGCACGTGGCCCGCCTCAGCCATAATCGACTGACGGACAAGATCGACCGAAGGACCAGCGCCGGTGACGTCGGATGCGACGTCCGCACCGGACATCCCGCCCACCTGGCAAGCGAGCCCACCGACCCAGCCGGCATCGAGCACCATGCCGCCGACCGACCACCAGCCCTGCACCCCGCTCCCGGCTTAGCAGCAACTGCCCGACACCAACCCGTACTTGCGACACCGACCTGCAGCCCGCCGCCTACCCGCACCCCGAAGCCCAGTCGCCGAGACACAGCCCGTACCCGCCCGGCAGCGTCGCCTCCGAGCAGCCACCCGAAGCCCAGCCGCCCGATCAGCCGCCGCCCGGCAGCGCCACGTCGGCGCAGCCGCCCGGCACCGGGCCGCCCACGACCACCCGCCCGATTCCCCATCCATTCGCCGAACAGCGAGTCCGAGCAGCAGTGAGGAGTACCGTGCCCGAGACGCAGCCGGTCCGGATCCGGGTCGCCACCGCGCAGCCCTACGACGTGGTGGTGGGGCGGGGGCTGCTCGGCGAGCTGACCGAGCACCTCGCCGACGCCTCCAAGATCGCCCTCATCCACCCGCCCACCTTGGCCGCGACCGCGGAGGCCGTGCGGGACGAACTCGCCGCCGCCGGGCTCGACGCGCACCGGGTGGAGATCCCGGACGCCGAGGACGGCAAGGCCTTCTCCGTGGCGAGCTTCTGCTGGGAAGTGCTCGGCCGGATCGGGCTCGACCGGCGCGGTGTGGTCGTCGGGCTGGGCGGCGGGGCGGTCACCGATCTCGCCGGGTTCGTCGCGGGCACCTGGATGCGCGGGGTGCGGCTGGTGAACGTACCGACGACGCTGCTGGGCATGGTCGACGCCGCGGTCGGCGGGAAGACCGGCATCAACACCGACGCCGGCAAGAACCTGGTCGGCGTCTTTCACGAGCCGAGCACGGTGCTGGTCGACCTCGCGACGCTGGAGACGCTCCCGCGCAACGAGCTGGTCGCCGGGATGGCGGAAGTCGTCAAGACCGGATTCATCGCCGACCCGCGGATCCTCGAACTCATCGAGGCGGATCCGGCCGCGGCCGTCGACCCGGCCGGTGAGGTGCTGGCCGAACTGGTCCGCCGCTCGATCCAGGTGAAGGCCGACGTGGTCGCCTCCGACCTGCGTGAATCCGACCTCCGCGAGATCCTCAACTACGGCCACACCCTCGGCCACGCCATCGAACGCCGGGAACGCTACCGCTGGCGTCACGGCGCGGCGGTCAGCGTCGGCCTGGTGTTCGCCGCCGAGCTGGCCCGCCTCGCCGGCCGTCTCGACGACGCCACCGCGGCCCGGCACACCTCGGTGCTGAATCTGCTCGGCCTGCCCACCACCTACGAGCAGGGCGCCCTGCCACAGCTCGTGGAGACCATGATGACCGACAAGAAGACCCGCTCCGGGGTCCTGCGCTTCGTCGTCCTGGACGGTCTCGCCAAACCCGGCCGCCTCGAAGGCCCTGACCCCGCCCTGCTGGCTGCCGCCTACTCGGTGCTCGAAGCCGACAACTCCGGCAGCGGAAGCGTCCTGCTGTGACCGTCTCGCCTCGCTCCACGCACGGCCGCCGGCGGTGCCCACAGGCGCGATCGGCTTCGAGCGGCGTGGAGCCGTGTCCAACGATTCGCAGGGTTGCGCGTACGGCCGAGGTTCGCGACGTGAGTGCGTTGCTGCGGAGGCAGCCGTGTCCGAGCGAAGCGAACGTGCGGTGGCAGACACAGCAGCAGACAGGGTTCCGAGGACGTACCCGGCGGCAGCGGTCGCGGGCAAGGGGAGCGTGATGTCGTGAAGGTCTTCGTGTTCAACGGGCCCAATCTCGGGCGGCTCGGCAGCCGCGAGCCGGGTGTCTACGGTTCGGGCAGCCACGCCGATCTCGTGCGGCTGTGCGAGACCGCCGCCGCCGAGCTGGGGATCGAGGTCGAGGTCCGCCAGACCGACCACGAGGGGGAGCTGGTCGGCTGGCTGCACGAAGCGGCCGACGCGGGCGCGCCCGTGGTGCTGAACGCGGCGGCCTGGACGCATTACTCGATCGCCGTGCGTGATGCGGCCGCGCAGCTGAGCGCGCCGTTCATCGAGCTGCACATCAGCAATGTGCATCGGCGGGAGGAATTCCGGCACCACAGCGTGCTTTCGGACCTCGCCACCGGGGTCATCGCGGGGCTCGGCACGGACGGGTACGCGCTCGCCCTCCGCTGGCTCGAGGCACACGGGTCGTGACTTCGGCACCGGAGCTGGCGACCGGCCGGCTCCGGCTGCGCCCCCTCGCCGCGGCCGATGGTGACGCGGTGGTCGCGTTGTTCGCCGATCCCGCGATGAGCCGGTATTTCGCCGCTGACTTCTCCGATCCCGGCCAGGCACGCGCGCTCGTGACCGACCGCGTGGCCGCCGCCCTCCCGCCCGGGTACGGGCACTGGGCGGTCGAGCACTCAGGTGCGCTGATCGGCGTGGCGAGCCTGCGCCGGTCGAGCACGCTGCCCGGTCACGTCGCCGAGATCGGCTATTCCGTCGCAACGAAGCACGCGGGCCACGGGTTCGCCACCGAAGCGGTCACCGCGATACTGGATCACGCGCACGGCGCCCTTGGGCTGCCCGCCGTGTTCGCCCTCGTGCACGAGGACAACGCGGCCAGTCTCGCGGTCGTGGCGCACACCGGGTTCCTCGACGTCGGCGTCCGGCAGGCCTTCGGCGCGACGCACCGGGTGCTGGTCGCGCTGCCGTCCCGGCGCGGGCGGCTGCATCACGTCGAACTGTGGGTACCGGAGCTTTCGCGCGCGGAGCGGAGCTGGGGCTGGCTGCTCGGTGGGCTCGGCTGGCGGGAGTTCCGGCGCTGGTCCGCCGGAGTCAGCTGGCGCCTCGGCGACACCTACCTGGGGGTCGAACAGTCCCCGGCGGCCACCGGACCGGACCACGAACGCACCCGGCCGGGGCTGAACCATCTCGCCCTGCACACCGGCTGCCGCGCCGACGTGGACCGGCTCGCGCGCGGCGGGTCCGGCTGGCGGCCGTTGTTCGCCGACCGCTACCCGAGGGCCGGCGGGCCGGAGCACTACGCGGCCTACCTGGAGAACGAGGACGGGTTCGAGGTCGAACTGGTCGCGACAGACACCTCATGACCTGGTTGGTGTCACCCGAGTGGTGGGTCGCTCGCTACACTCTGCGATCGTGCACCTGATGCGTCGTGGGGGCCGGCGACCCGTGCGTCTCTTCTCCGCCCTGCTGCTGGCCGGGGCGGTGGTCGCGGGCTGCAGCCAGAGTGCCGCGGAGCTGCAGGCCGACCGCACCGCACACGGCGGTATCGCCGGTAACGGAACGAATACACCTGCCGAGCAACGCGCCGCGAAGGTCCCCCTCGCGACCGCTTCGCCCCGGCAGAGCGGCGGAGTGGTGGCCGCCGGCGCGGCTGACGCGGTGTACAACTACGGCCCCACGGTGATGACCGAAAACGGCCGGACGCGGATGTGGTGGTGCAGCCAGTACGGCAGCGCTCCGCCACCCGGCGACGACATCCTCTACAGCGAGGCCGCCTCCGCCAACGGCTCGTTCACCGGTCCGGGCGGCGGCGCACCGCCCGCGGTCCTGTCCGGTTCCCCCGGCAACTTCGACGGGGTGCATACCTGCGACCCGTCCGTCCTGCGTGTCGGCGGCACCTACTTCATGTACTACACCGGAGCCGCCGGCGATCACGCGCTCGGCAACGCGGTCGGCCTGGCCACCAGCACCGACGGGGTGCACTGGACCCGGGCGAACGGCGGCCGGCCGATTCTCGGCCCGTCCCACGACGTGCACCGCGCCAACGTCTACGGCGCGGGCCAGCCCGCCGCGGTGTTCCTCGACGGCTGGTACTACTTGATGTTCACCGATACCACCGGCCGCGCCGCGGGCTGGAACGGCGCGGGTCAGTTCGTCCTGCGGGCGCATGACGCGGCCTTCCGCAGCGGGGTGGAAGCCTTGGGGGTCAAGGGATTCGCCTCCGTCTCGGGCACCGCCGCACCGCGTGAGCGGTCGGTGGTGGACGGGTTCAGCGCCGATCTGGCGTGGGTCGGCGCGCTGGACGCGTTCGCCATCGCGCACGAGACCGCCCAGGGCACCACGATCACCTTCTGGGACCGCGATTTCACCGTGCAGCCCTACGCCCCGGTGGTGCTGCCGGGGGCCTGGCAGGAGGGACCGGGCCTGGTTCGTCGCCCGGACGGGCACGCGCCCACCTCGCTCGCCGATCCGTGCGGCACGGTACCGCTGGACGTCGTGCGGGCCACCAGGATCGGCGACGCGGGCGCCCCGACCGGGCTGATGCACTTCGGCCTCGACGTGCGCGGTGCCGGTGGCTGCTCGTCGCCGTCCAGGCTGACCACGACCTTCGACGGCGTGGCGATGCCCTCTCCGGACCGCATGATCGACCTGTTCCGGCGGGGCGAGCGGATCCGGGTCGACCGGCGCTCGGTGGCCGGGGTGCTGGCCGGGGAACTCCTCGGCCGGTCGGTGCCGCAGGTCGCGAAGCTGCCGGTGAAGACGAGACTGCACTCCGGTGCCACGGTGGTGCACGCTTACGGGCACGGCTACGGGATCGTGCTCGACAGCGTGCTCTACGGCCTGCCGGACACTTCCATCGTTCCGCTCAACGGTTCCGGGGTGCTGGAGATCGACCCGCGACAGTGGGACGCCTCCGCCCGCGGGCTGCCGCTGGGCGGCTGACCGGCCGCGGTTCCCTCGCCGGTTCCTCCGGCCGTGGTTCGGGACGCGGGCGCCTCTCCTCGTCCTCCGCGGCGCGCGGCGGCAGCTCGTCGCCGGTCTCCTCGTCCGCGGTCCGAACAGGACGGCGAATCCGCCTGCCCACGAACAAACCCACCCCGGCCGGGATCAGCACCAGCAGTGCGGTGAACGCGGCCCCGCCGGTCAGCGCCGACTTGAGTTCGGCCACACCGGTTTCGTCGACGAAGACCGCGCGCCCGATGACGTACAGGATTCCCGAGACCACGCCGGAGACCAGGCCCGCGATGAACCACGCCCGGCCACGGTCCGGCTTGCCGCGCCAGCCGTCGACCGCGCTCCACAACGCCGCGACGCCGACCAGCGCAGCCAGCGTCAGGGAAGTGGCCACGGTCTGGTCGGTCGGGTGGAACACGGACCACTTGGCGAGCAGCGTCATCGCGACGGCGTGCACCACGGCCATCACCAGCCCGCGCGTCAACCAGGCACCCAGCATGGACGGAGTCTAGGCGGCGCCGGGTGAGCGCGGCGTGGCCTCCTTCCACGTGGCACCCGCCGGGCTGTACGGAACCCGCTGGTTAAGCTGGCCGGGTGCCGGAAATTCACGCTCACCGCCGTGGTGCGCTGCGTACCCTGCTCGACGACAACGGGGTCGACGCGCTGCTCATCACCAACCTGCTCAACATCCGCTACCTGACCGGGTTCACCGGGTCGAACGCCGCCTTGCTGATGCACGCCGGAGGCGAAGCGAAGACGGTGTTCTGTACCGACGGGCGCTACATCACGCAGTCCGAAGCGGAAGTGCCCGACCTTGAGCGCGTACTCGACCGTGCCAGCGCTCGCGCGCTTGCTTCGTACGCCGCGGGTGAACGCGCGACGTACGGCCGTACGGGGTTCGAGAGCCAGCATGTCAGCGTCGAAGAGCACGAGGCGCTCGCCGTGCGTTTCGCAGACGTACAGCTGATCCGTACGCCCGGTCTTGTCGAGCAGCTGCGCTTGGTCAAGGACGAAGCCGAGATCGAGACCCTGCGCGCGGCGTGCGCCGTGGCCGACCGCGCGCTGGCGGACCTGCTGGCCGCCGGGGGAGTGCGGGCCGGGCGCACCGAGCTGGAGGTGACCCGCGACCTGGAGAACCGGATGCTGGAGCACGGTTCGAGCGGTCCCTCGTTCGGCACCATCGTGGCGGCCGGGCCGAACTCGGCCATCCCGCACCACCAGCCGACCGGCGCGCAGCTGCGGGCGGGGGACTTCGTGAAGATCGACTTCGGCGCGACCGTGGACGGATACCACTCGGACATGACCCGCACCGTCGTGCTCGGCGAACCCGCCGACTGGCAGCGCGAGCTGTACGACCTCGTGCATCGCGCGCAGGCGGCGGGCACCGCGGCGGCCATGCCCGGCGTCGTGGTGTCCGAAGTGGACGCCGCGGCCCGTTCGGTGATCGCCGAAGCGGGCCACGGGGAGCGCTTCCTGCACGGCCTCGGGCACGGCGTCGGACTCGAGGTGCACGAGGCGCCCAGCCTCGCTGCCACGGGCGTCGGTACACTGTCCGCCGGTATGGCGGTCACCGTCGAGCCCGGCGTCTACCTCGCGGGGCGCGGTGGCGTGCGCATCGAGGACACGCTCGTCGTGCGGGCCCGGGGGCCCGAACTCCTCACCCTGAGCACCAAGGACCTCGTGGCCGTCTGAGACGGGCCGCGGACGAAGAGACCGACACAGCAGGAGACCGAAAGCTCGTGGCCACCACCAACGACCTGAAGAACGGGCTCGTCCTCAACCTGGACGGCCAGCTCTGGACCGTCACCGCGTTCCAGCACGTCAAGCCGGGCAAGGGCGGTGCGTTCGTGCGCACCACGCTCAAGCACGTGCTGACCGGGAAGGTCGTCGACAAGACCTTCAACGCCGGCACGAAGGTCGACACGGCCACCGTGGACCGCCGGAACATGACGTTCCTGTACAAGGACGGCGCGGACTTCGTGTTCATGGACGGCGACACCTACGACCAGATCACGGTGAACGCCGAGGTCGTCGGCGACAACGCGCACTACATGCTGGAGAACACCGAGGTCCAGGTCGCGGTGCACGAGAGCGAGCCGCTCTACGTGGAGCTGCCGACCTCGGTCGAGATCCTCATCCAGCACACCGACCCCGGCCTGCAGGGCGACCGCTCCACCGGCGGCACCAAGCCGGCCACCCTGGAGACCGGCGCGGAGATCCAGGTGCCGCTGTTCCTCTCGACCGGCGAGAAGATCAAGGTCGACACGCGCGACGGCCGGTATCTCGGCCGCGTCTCGGCCTGATGGCCGAGGGGAAGCTCCCGCCGCACCCGAACCGGGGCGGCCCGATCAGCCGCCGCCAGGCCCGCCGGCGCGCGGTCGAGATGCTGTACGAGGCCGCCCAGCGCGACACCGACGCGGTCACGCTGCTGGCCGACCGCGTCGGCGCGGTGGAGGTGGACCCGGTCGCGGACTACACGATCACGGTCGTGGAGGGCGTGACCACCCACCGCGAGCGCATCGACGAGCTGCTCGCGCAACACTCCCAGGGCTGGACCCTGGAGCGGATGCCCCCGGTCGACCTCGCGGTGCTGCGGGCCGGGGTGTACGAGATGCTCTGGTCCGCCGACGTCCCGGACCCGGTCGCCATCGACGAGGCCGTGGGCTTGGCGAAGGAACTCTCCACGGACGACTCACCCCGGTTCGTCAACGGCGTACTGGGCCGGATCGGCACCATCGCCGACCGGCTCCGGGCGGTGCTGTAGCGCCTCGGCGGCGTGCCCGCGTGTCGGGGGCCGGGCTGCTGGTGAGATGCGACCGGTGCGAGGAGAACCCCGCTGGTGCGAGCCGATGGACGGTTCGCGCGAGGTGCTGGGCCGCGGCGCAGTCCTGTCTTGGGCGCTGCGGCGATTGTGCCCGCCGGGTACGACACAATGCGGCGCTGTGAAGGGTCCCTTCACGGCTTCTGAGTCCAGGGTGTCGGCAAAGTCGGTGTGGAGGTCCGTGAAGGGGTCCTTCACGGACTCTGAGTCTGTGAAGGGTCCCTTCACGGACCCGAAACCGGTCCGGCGCACGCCACGAGGTGGTCGCACACAC
>NZ_QZFV01000101.1:0-49731 GCF_003600245.1 Amycolatopsis panacis | reverse complement strand
TCGTGACGATCCCACCCGTCACCGACACCTCCCACAGCGCGCGATGCCCGGCATAGTCACGCAACAACCCCCGCAACTGAGCCGCGATCGTGTCATCCTGGCGAACCAGCGGCCGCAACAAATCACGACGGCTCACAATCCCGGCAAGGCCGCCTTCGTCGACCACCGGAATACTGCGCAACCGGCCCACCAGCATCCGCGCAGCAATATCGCTGACATCCGCATCAAGATCCACAGTGTCGACCGGTCTCGTCATCACCTCATCCACCCGCAGATCCGGCCCCACCGGCTCCCCCGTCAACACCCCCGCCAGCGCATCCGCTTCAGTGAAGATGCCCACGATCTGGTTCTCGTCGTCCACCACCGGCAGCGCCGCCACACCATGCTCGGTCAGCAACGCAATCGCTTCCCGGACCGGGGTTCCCGGTCCGGCCCGGACCACCGGCCGGGTCATGATGTCCCGTGCTCGCACGGTGTTCTCCCACACTCTTCAAGGGCCTGGCGGCTCAGTGGACGACTGCGACCGGGCACGCCGCGTCCGCGAGCAGCCGGTTTCCGGTGGACCCGAACAAGCCACCCGTGACCGGCCCCCGGCCCCGGCTGCCGATGACAATCAGGTGCGGCGCTTCGACCGCCATCAGCGCCCGTGCGGCCGACCGCTCCTGCGTGGCGACGATCTGCACCGTGACCCCCGGGTATTTGTCGGCCCACGGCGCAATCCGTGCGCGCAAGGCGCGCTTCTCCGCCGCAGCCCGCCCCGGGTCTTCGAACGCTCCTTCGTGCCAGGCGTGCACCGCGACGAGCGGCGCACGCCTGCTTGCCGCGGCTTCGAACGCGAATTCCACCGCGCGCTCGTCCGCCTCGACCCCGACCACGACCGCCCCCTCCGGCGACGCGTGCCCGCGCACGACCACCACCGGGCAACGGGCAGTCGCCGCCACGCGCAAGGCGACCGAGCCGATCGCCGCACCGCGCAGCCCACCGAGCCCGTGGGAACCCAGCACGAGCAGCGAAACCGATCGCGACGCCTCGACGAGCAGGTCAGCTGCCAAACCGACGCGCAACATCTGCTGGACCCGCACTCCCGGCGCCGACTCCTCGGCGACCCGCGCAGCGCGGCTCAGCCAGCGGTGCACGCGGCCGTCCTGTCCAGGCAGATCGGTTGTGTCCCCCATCCCGGCCTGAAGCAGCCTCAGCAGGCAGCCGCGGCGGACCGCTTCCGCAGCCGCCCAGCGGACCGCTGCGAGCGAGGCTTCCGACTCGTCCACCCCGACGAGCACCGCGCCGTCGGCGTTCATCCCAGCCACCGCATGCCTCCTGCTCCGCCGCCGGCTCCGGCAGCTCGTCCCACGGTCTCTCACCGGAGCCGGCTCCGGTGAGAGCCCGAAGTCCCTTCTCCCGAGGACGGAAGCCGCCACAGGCTGTGAAGGGACCCTTCACAGCCGCAGCGTCCGTGAAGGGTCCCTTCACAGCCCCAAGTCCTCGGCGGGCAGACGTCCGCGGCGCCGGAGTCTTTGGTCCCGCGGCCTGAGGCGCTGCGACTCGCCCAACGCGGCACATCCCTCACGAGGACAAATCCATCACTCGAAACGGTGCCGGTTTCGGCACCGGGGTGACCCGGTGTGCCCGGCTCCGAAGAATCCCTTCCCCGGCCCGGTATCCGGGGTCAACCACCTGGACGGCACAGTTGGCAGCCTGCGAATTCTCGCCTAAAATAAGTAATCCGCATCGAATCGGTCATTTCGATTCGATAAGTCCC
This sequence comes from Amycolatopsis panacis, assembly GCF_003600245.1. Lineage (NCBI taxonomy): Bacteria > Bacillati > Actinomycetota > Actinomycetes > Pseudonocardiales > Pseudonocardiaceae > Amycolatopsis > Amycolatopsis panacis. The sequence continues at coordinate 47,972 of NZ_QZFV01000101.1, read as the reverse complement.
GCGAACGCCGTTAGTGCTCCGGCCCCCCGTGTTCAGACCTGTGCGACGCGAAACGGTCGAATACCCCGGAGAGGTGATGTCGCGACCCCATTTCCCGGCCGAGGCCCGCCGTGGCCGCCGATGCGAACACTGCGGGCGGCACATCACGCCCGGACGGATTCAGGTCGCCTTGGTCCCGGATCCGTCCGCCGTCGATTTCACGGAATACGCGATGCACGGCCGGCGTCTGGTCTACGCCTGCTGCGACGAGCATCTGACCGCGGTCGTCGAACGAGCCCACGCCGGCTGGAGCGAGGCGCAGTGGTGGTTCGAGCTGCTCAGCCAGGCCAGCCTGCATCCTTCGTTGCAGGACGCGACCGTGGAGCGGATCGCCCGCGAGGCACGGCTGGCCCCGGAGCAGCTCCACGCGGCCATGACGTGGAACTCGCGCCGCACGCCACCGCACGCCCGGCTGCCCGGCGGGCAGATCCTCCCGGTGATCCCCGATCCCCGGAAACCCCGCAGTCCGGAGCCGCCCGGTCCGTCGCGGTGAAGCTCGGGCACCACCGCGGGCACAAAGCAGCACCGCGGATCGCCCCGGAACCCGGATGCCGAACGTTCCCCGGCCCGGCAACGCTTTTCCGGCCGCGCAGCAGGTCCGTCAGTCAGTACCGGCCGGATCCGAGGACCTTCGGCCCTTTCCCGCATGCCGGTCCGCGCGGAGCCTGATGGCGACCGGCCGGGCTCGGTCGGGGGGTCCGGCGGTCACCAGCCGGCCGGCCCGCTCTACGGCGAAACGGCCGAAAAGGCATCGCCGGAGGGCACTGACGCCTCCCGGCGGGTCGGCCCGGCGTCAACACAGCCGCCGCAGCGCGGTATACAGAGATGAGAATCGATGACAGTCCAGATCGTGCACGTCGACGAGGAAACCCGCCTGCTGAACGGAATCAGCGCTTACGTGGCGGAGGTGAGTTCCGCGGCCGGCGTCGGTCCGGAATCCTGCACACTCGACCTCGATCGGCCGATGTCGGCCTACATCGCGCTCGACGGGCAACTCGCCGCCTATCCCGGACGCGATACCGCTCTGGTGTGGGATGAACGCCATGGCTGGTCGTTCACCGTCGAAACCCACTCCGGCGAGGATTTGCTCGTGGTCGCCTATCTGGGCGGGGAACGGGTCCCGCCACCCAGCGCAGTCCGCGAATTCCTCCGGACCGTCCGTGCCCGCACCCGGCGCAGCGAACCACCCACACCACCGACCTTCGGATAACACTCGGTCAGTCCGTATGCAGCACCGCGGCTCCGGTGACCCGGCCTGCAGCGAGATCGGTCAGCGCCCGCGCGGCCTCGGAAAGAGCGTAGGCCGTCGTGCTGACGTGCAACCGGTGCCAGCCGGCGAACCGGAGGAACTCCTGCGCGTCCGCCCGGGTGTTGGCCGTGACACTGCGCACCTGTCGTTCCTGGAACAGATGCCGCTGATAGTCCAGCACGGGAATGTCGGTCAGGTGGATCCCCGCGACCGCCAGTGTGCCGCCGCGATCGAGCGCGGACAGCGCGATCGGCACGAGTTCCCCGGCCGGTGCGAACAGGATGGCCGAGTCCAGCGGCTCCGGCGGGACGTCTCCGGCGGACGCGGCGCCGAGTTCCAGTGCGAGCTTGCGGGCCGCAGCGCTGCGGGTGACGACATGCACCGTGGCACCCCGGGCCAGTGCGACCTGGGCCGCCAGATGCGCGCTCCCGCCGAACCCGTAAATGCCGAGTCGCCCGCCTTCGGGGACTTCGGCGCGGTTCAGCGCCCGGTAGCCGATCACACCCGCGCAGAGCAACGGCGCCAGCTCCTCGTCGGAGTAGCCCGCCGGCAGGCGATGGGCGAACGCGGCCGGGACCACCGCGTACTCCGCATATCCACCATCGGCGTCCCAGCCGGTGTACCGCGATTCCAGGCACAGATTCTCCTTGCCCGCACGGCAGAACCGGCACACTCCGCACGTGGCGCGCAGCCAGGCGATACCGACCCGGTCCCCCGGCGAGAAACCACCCAGCCCGTACGTCACCACCTCGCCGACAACCTCATGCCCTGGAATCACACCCGGCGCGTGCACCGGCAAATCTCCTTCCGCGACATGCAAATCCGTACGGCACACCCCGCACACACGGACCCGCACCAGAAGCTCCCCACGACCGGGCACCGGCACCGGCAACCGCTCCCGGACCAACGACCCCCCACCGACCGGCCCCGGCTCACCCACACGCCAGCCCCACATCCGCTCCGTCATCGCCGCCCCTTCTCTCCCCCTTGCCCACCGCCATCCACGATGACCCCACGACGACTCCACACGCGACGTCCGCAGGTCCCCCCGCCCGAGGACGTTCGGCACTTCCAACCCGCCCGGAAAGAACCGCACAGTGATCCGATGACCACACCTACCCGCAGCACCGCGCGCCGGACGGTGACAGCCGCGATCCTCGTGCTGCTCGTGGCCGCCGCGGCCAGCCGCGCCGCACCGGCCGGGGCTTCCGCGCCGCCCGGATTCTGGTCCGGCATCTGGCACGGTCTTCTCCGCCCGGTCACGCTCCTTGCGTCGCTCTTCGGCGGCAGCAACAGCACCCACGACAGCGGGCACTGGTACGACTTCGGCTTCGTGCTCGGCCTGGTCGTGGCCGCGAGCGCCTTCCCCCGGCCGGGCTACTTCCGCAGTGGCCGGCACGGGAAGTCCGGGTAGCCCGCCCATCCATTGTGGACACCCCCGGCAAAGCGGGCCGGGTCAAGGGGTCCGGCGCCGCAACGTCGCCGCCCCGATGAGCAGCGCCAGGCCCGCGCAGCCGGCCACGATCAGCATGTTCCGCACGAGTGTGCCGTCCACCTCGGCGAAGTGGGTGACGTGCGTCAGCGCATCCACCGCGTAGGACAGCGGCAGCACGTCCGACAGCGCGTTCAGCAGCCGGCTCATCGAATCGCGCGGGACGAACAGCCCGCACAGCAGGATTTGCGGCAGCACGACGACCGGCATGAACTGCACGGCCTGGAATTCCGTCCGGGCGAAGGCACTCACCAGCAGCCCGAGCGCGGTGCCGAGCAGCGCATCGAGGACGGTGATCAGCAACAGCGCCCACAGCGGCCCGGCCACGCTCAGCCCCAGCCACAGCACGGACACCCCGGTCGCCAGCACCACCTGGACCACCGCGACCGCGCCGAACGCGAGGGCGTAACCACCGAGCAGGTCCAGCTTGCCGAGCGGCAGCGCCATCAGCCGTTCGAGCGTGCCGCCGGTCCGCTCGCGCAACGTGCTGACCGAGGTGAGCAGGAACATGATCGTGAACGGGAAGACGCCGAGCAGCGCGGGCGCGACGACACTGAATCCCACGGCCGAATCGAGCACGTACCGCAGCAGCACCATCAACGCGGTCGGCACGACCAGCAGCAGCGCGACGGTGCGGGGATCGTGCCGCAACTGGGTCAGGATGCGCCGCGCGGTCGCGGCGGTCATCGCCGGATGGTTCATGCGCGGACCTCCTTCCGCCGGATCAACCGCAGGAAAGCCTGTTCGAGATCGGTGGTCCCGGTCCGTCCCCGGAGTTCGGCGGGAGTACCGGTCGCCAGCAACTCGCCTTCGCGCAGCAGCAGCAAGCGTTCACAGCGTGCTGCCTCGTCCATGACGTGGCTGGAGATCAGTAACGTCGTCCCGGCTTCCGCCCGGCTGCGGAACAACGTCCAGAGCTGTTCCCGCAACTCCGGATCACACCCGACGGTCGGCTCGTCCAGCACGAGCAGCTCCGGCTCCCCCAAGAGCGCGACGGCAAGGTTCACGCGGGCCCGCTGGCCCCCGGACAGCTTCGCGACCACAGTGTGCGCGGCGGATTCGAGCCCGACTTCTTCCAGCGCCCGGCGCACCGACGCGGCACCCGCGCCCAGCACCGTGGCGAAGTACCGCAACGCCTCGGTCACGGTCAAGTCGGCGTACACCGCGGGCTCTTGCGTCGCGTAGCCGATCCGGTGCCGCAATTCCGGATGACCGGCCGGACGGCCCAGGACCGTGACCGCCCCGCTCGCGACGATCTGGACACCCACGATCGACCGCAGGAGCGTGCTCTTGCCCCCGCCGTTCGGTCCGAGCAGCCCGGTGACCGTGCCCCGGGCGACCGCGAAACCGACTCCTCGCAAGACTTCCCGGCGGCCTCGCACGACGTGCAGGCCCTCCACCGAGATCGCCACCGGCCCGGCCGGCCTCACGGGTGTGGCCGCTTCGACTGCTCGGCGAACCATTCCCGCTGCCACCGCCGGTACCGATAGCGATTCATGGTGAGGACCGCCAGGGTGCACACCAATGCCAGCGCCCCGCACACACCCAGCCACACGACCAGCGCGGCCCCGAAGGAATCGGCCAGGACGGTCGTCCGGGACAGCGGCGGCGCGACGACCGCGCCGGATCGATCCACCCAGATCGAGATCGTGTCGCCGCGGTGCGTGCCGGATCCGGCCTCGACCCGCCCCACTCTCGACGATCCGTCAGGTGCCCACCAGGTGGCGTCCGTCGGCGCCGTGCGCGCGACGACCCCGCCACTGTGGTCGGATGAGAACGGAGGTCCGTCGGCGAGCAGAGTCGCGGTCGCCGGGTGCCGCGCGGCCAGCTGCGCCACGGAGATCCGCTGCTGCCCGGCGTAAACCGTGGAACCGGCGGTCACCGCGAACGGAACCGCCGCCAGCGCGAGAACCACGGCGCAGGCGATCAGCGCGGCCTGGATCCGGTCCGAGGTCCGGGCGACCGAACGACGTCCGGGCACCAGCAGACGCCACCACCTCATGAGACGGCTCGCCGACGAACTCATGTCTCGCGCCTTCCGTCTGGGGCCGCGCTTTCCGGATCGGCTTCCGCCGCGGGACCATCAGCGCGCCGGTTCCCGGATGTCGGTCACCTCCGCCACCGGGCGGCGCCGGGTCGTCCGCACCGAGTAGGCGTATCCGAGACGCAGCAAGGCATGCACGTGGCCCAGTCCCCCGAACAGCTCCAGGAGCGGGCCGCGCGTGGCCGCCGTCTCGAACGGCTGCGAGACGAATGACGTGGCCAGCCCGTCCGCGGTCGCGGCGAGCAGGACCCGCTGCAGGGCGAGTCCCGCGCGGACGTCGGCGGCCGTGCCCCGATCGTCGGTCAGCACCGCGGCCAGCAGCGGGTCCTGCTCGAACGGACGCGGCGGCACGGCCGGATTCTGGTGAGAGGACCGCAGGGACACGACGGGCGGAACCTTCGCCGCCGGCCCGAACGCGGTGGTCGGCACGCCGTCGGGGCTGTCCGACCGACGCCCGGTCCAGTACGCCGCTTCCGCGCGGAACTCCGGGTCTGTCCGCTGCTCGTGCTCGGCCTGCCGGATCAGGGCGGTCACCCGGGGGTAGCGCCCGGTCCCGTCCAGGAATTCGAGACGGCCGCGTTCGGTCCAGGCAGCGGCGACGAGATGAGACCGCACCGCGGCCGACACCCGGCGGTCCGAGAACGGACGTCGGTTCGTGTGGCGATGGAAGACGGCCTCGGCCAGCCGCCGCTCCGCCGCCGACGCCGACCCGCCCCTTTCGAGGTCCACCACCGCCAGCAGGTCGTGTTCCGCGGCCACCGGCCGGATCCGCAGGTGGGCGCGGAACCCCTCCGCCCGCACCGTAAGCAGGAGGTTGCACACCGCCGCACCACAGGACAACCGGGCCTCCCGGCCCGCCGCGTCGGCGATCGCGAGCACCCGGCCGCGGTCCAGCCAGGTCTCGATCCGCGATCCGGTGACCACGAAGCGCCACGGCTGGGTGTTCTGCGGGGAAGGGGCCCGGACCGCGGCCGCGAGCGCCCGTTCGACGGCCGGGGCGAGGGAAGTGTTCATGATGGTCTCCGGTCGGTCTGGCGGATACACCCAGCTTCGGCCACCCGCGGCGCGTGCCCTACCGGCACCGGTCACGACCTCGAAGGACCAAGTGCTCTCACTCCCCGGGGGTGCAGGGTTCCGGCAAAGTCGGTGTAGAGGTCCGTGAAGGGACCCTTCACGGACTCTGAGTCCGTGAAGGGACCCTTCACGGACCCGAAACCGGTCCGGCGCACGCCACGAGGTGGTCGCACACACACCTCCGCATCGCCCACTGCCGGGCCCCCGACCAACTTTGCCGACACCCTGCCCCGGGGGTGGATGAAGTTCCTGGGACGCCGACACTGGGCGCTCAGCAGTCCCGGAGCGCCTCGCGGAGTTCGGCCAGGGCACGATGCTGGATGGCACGGACGTCGGCGGCCGGGATGGCGAGCATTTCCGCGGTCTCCCCGACACTGAGTCCGACGACGATGCGCAATGCCAGGATCTCCCGCTGCAGCGGCGCCAGGCGGCTCAGGGCCGCCGGCTGCCCGGTGCCCGTGCCGAACCGGCCACCGGCAACGATCCGGCAGGCGTCGGCGACCTTGTCGGCGGCGATCGCGTGCACAAGGTGGAGGAACGAGCCGCCACGGTCCCGGTGGCCGGGCAATGCCCTGAGCACGGCCGCGCAGACATCCTGGGCGACGTCGTCGGCGGACAGATACGCAAGGTCGCGCCCTCCCAGCAACGCCCGGCAATAGCGGGCCACGACAAGACGCAGGACATGCACCAGCCGGGCGACGGCCGCCTGATCGTCCTGCCCGGCCGCGCGGACGAGCCGATCGAGGTCGTCCCCCGTGAACCTGCCGGCCGCACTGGTCAACCGCGCCCGTCCGGCTGCAGCGGAGGAACCGTCGCGACCGGACATTCCGGCAGCGGTCATTGCTCCGCGTCCAGGATCGACATTCCACCGATCAGCCCGGCGCGACACTCCCGCTGTCTCATCGCCCACCGTCCCGTCCCTCGGCCTGACGTCCCTGCCGACGTGAGCGTCTCCCTCCCGCGCGGGCACCGCGGAGAGCCGGGCTGCCTTGGCACGAGGACCAAAGTCCCTTGACCCGCACCGTGTATTCAGGGCGATCGCGGGGAAACAGCGCGGGTGTAACCGAGCGCCACGCCGCGAGTGCCGAGAGCACCGTTGCGCACTCACGAGATCGGCGCGGTGATCCTGCGTGGTCTTCTCGATGAACGCTCGGCTCGCTTGCGTGTCTGGCACAATCCGGACGTACGCCGACGCACCGGACAAGGGAGAGGCGATGTCCGCCCAGCTAGATGAGCTGATCGCGCAGTTCGAGAATTTCCAGGCCAAGGTGCGGCAGGCCGAGGCGAGCTTCGCCGGGGTCGGCGACATGCAGGAGCGGATCTCCCAGGTCGAGAACGCCGTGACGTCACCGGACGGCGCGGTCACGGTGGTCGCGGGCGCCGGGGGAACGGTGACCGACATCCGGCTCGCCGCCGGTGCCACGCGCCTCGATTCCGCGCAGTTGTCCGCGCTGATCATGAACACCCTGCGCCAGGCTGTCGCCGGAGCCGTCCAGCAGCAGGCCGGAATCGTGGACGACGCGTTCGGCGACGCGTTCGGCGTCAACACCTCCGAGCAGGTCCGGCAGGCTCAGGCGGAGGCTTGGGGAACCGAGGCGGAGGAACCCGCGTCGGAGCAACCGGCACCGCAGCAGACCGCGCAGCGGGCAACGCCGCGGCGCCGTCCCGGACCGCGGGACGACGACGACTATTTCGAGGACAACTCCATCCTCCGCCGCGACTGATCCGACCGAGGGGCCTTCTCGATGGGAAACATCCAGACCAATGTCGACGCGATCTCCGGGTACGTCCGGCAGCTCCCGTACTACGAGCAGGAAGGGGCCAAGTTCGGCGGCAAGATCGACGCCGCCGACGTGACCGACCAGGCGTGGGGCGTCGTCGGCATCTTCGCCAAGCAGGGCTACACCGACCGCCTCCAGGAACTGCGCTCGCTGCTGGGCGACATGCAGGACGGCGTGGACGGTTTCATCACCAAGCTGAACAAGGCCGCCGAGATGTACCGGGGTGCCGAGGACGCCGGGAAGGTCACATTCGGCCAGTACGAGGCGGAGATCGACGGGGCGGGGAGGCCGGGCGCATGACGGAGGAAAAGAAGAGCATCGCCGACACGCTGAATGTCGCACCGTACGACGAGAGCACGGGCGCGAACCTCGATCGCGCGGCGGGGTACGTGCCGGTGGCCGGGACGGTCTACAAGGCCGGCAAGTCGATCGCCGGGCACGCCCAGCAGGCAGCCCAGGCCGACAACCCCGGCGAGCTGGCCTCGGCAGGCGCCGCGCTGGTCGGCGACGGGGCGAAGTTCGTCGGCGCGGCCGCCGGCGACATGTTCACCTTCGCGTTGGACCCGATCGGCTGGCTGGTCAGCCATGGGCTGAACATGCTGCTCGAACTGGTCCAGCCGCTCCAGGACGCGTTGCACCAGGTCACCGGGGACGGCCCGGCGATCGGGCACGCGTCGGAGAACTTCGCCACGATCGCGCAGGGCTTCGTCGCCCTCGCCGACGATTTCGAGCGGACCGGCGACACGGCGCTGGCCGAGTGGGTTGACGACGCCGGCGAAGCGGCGAAGGAGGCGCTCGGCGACTTCTCCTCGGGCATCCGCGGCGTCGGCTCGGCCGCCGGTTCGGTCGCCGAGGTCCTGCAGATGTGGTCGATGGTCATGGTGGTCATCGAAGAGGTGATCAAGGGGATCATCACCGAGCTGGTCTCCTGGCTGATCACCCTCTGGCTGCCCGCACTCGCCGCGTCGGTGATCAGCTTCGGCGGCTCGGTCGCCGCCGCGATGACCGCCTCCATCACCAAGGCCGCCAGCGTGCTGGCGAAGGTCACCCGCTATCTCGGCAAGTTCGGCAAGCTGCTGGACGCGTTCCTGCAGTTCCTGGTCAAGTTCTCGGAGAAGATCGAAGTGTTCACCAGAAAACTGCGCGTCGGAGTGATGCCCGGCGAGACCAAGTTCGGGATCGGCAAGGCCGCGCAGGGCTTCCAGCCGAGCAACCGGGAGCTCACCGCGGCGTTCGGCACTTCGGTCGGCGTCCAGCCGTTCGTCGCCGGAGCGGGCGTCAAGGCCGGCATCGCGGCCGGGAGGTCCGCTTACACCGAAGGCAAGGACGCCGTCACGCCCGAAGGAGGCGAACCGTGGTTCGACAAGAGCAAGATCGGCGGGGACAAGAGCCCGGAGGAGACCCGCGGGAACCTCGACCTCTAGCCGCCACGCCGGAGGAGTTCGCCCAGTCGGCTCCCACCGAGGCAAGACGAAAGGCCATGCGGAAGATTTTCGAGCATCAGGACCGCCTCGACCGCAAGACCGAGCAGCTCATGGTCCGTCCCGGGTTCCGGGAGCGGGTCGAGGAGTTCATGCGAGGCCAGTGTCGAGAGCCGGTCGTCGCGCTGCGGCTCAGCGACGACAAGCTGTACTTCGACGTGCCCGGCAGGCGCCGGGACGGCACGGTCGACGGAGAGCGGGTCGTCCGGCGGTTCTTCTGGAACATTCTGCGTGGCGTCGGCAGGGCGGCCGTTGTCGTTTTCGCCCTGATGAACAGCGACGGCAGCACCGGCGGCCTCAAGGGCGGCGAGCGGAAGGCCGACGTGCAGGGCCCCGCGAACGCGATGGCCCTCGACCTCGTCGACCGGCTACGGAAGCTGCGCGGGCCATGGCTGGTGTTCTCGCCGTCGTGCGTCGCCGTCGTGGACACCGGATCGACGATCACCGACCCGGCCGACGCGCCCCCGCCGCGGATGGTCTGGCAGGCACACACACCGGAACCTCCGGAGATCAAGTTCCGCGCGCGCACCCTGACCTGGCCGGACGGCTCGCGCTTCACTTTCCCGCTGTACAGCCGAACCGAGACTCAGCACCTGCGACAGTACTGCGATTCCTTGGACGGCAGGGGCCCGACGTAAACGCCGTGCCGCTGCTCTCCCGCCGGGCGCGCCGTCAGTGCCCGAGGAGCGCATCGCGGCACATCACCAGAAGTTCCCGGAGACGGACAAGCTCGCCCGGCGAAATCTGGCCTGTCATGAGCTGCACAAGGTCCGCGACTTCCTTGTGCGCGCGGGAAAGCAGCTCTTCGGCGGACGAGGTCAGGGCGGCACCGCGTTCCCGTCTCGGTCCCGGGGAGTTCGACCGTGCGACCAGGCCACGCCTCTCCAGGCCCTGCAGCAGGACACTCATCGACTGACGGGTCACGAAAGCGCGGCGGGCGAGCTCCGACCCGGTGATGCCCGGCAGGTCGTGCAGGGCTTGGAGACAGGCGTACTGCGGCACGCTCAGGCCGAGCGGCCGCAGCCGCTCGTCCATCCGCTGGTGCAGGATCGACTGCGTCTCTTTGAGGAGCACTCCCAGCTCCTCCGGCAAGGCACGACCTGACTCGTTCATGTCAGCAGTTTGACATAAGCCCTCTTGAGTGTCAGAGTATTGACACTCAGATCGAGCGCAGAGAGTCAGGAGCATGCCCATGACTGCCGTCACGAGCGGACCGAACTTCGTGTCGTTCCAAGTCCGCGATCGCCAAACGTCCGCGCGGTTCTACGAGGAGACGGTGGGGCTCAACCGGCTTCCGGACGCGAACCCCGCCGCGGTCGTGTTCTCCGCGGGAGGCACCGCATTCGCCGTGCGCGATCCCTTCCCGGGAACGGACCTCGACGCGATCGCCCAGCCGGGCGCCGGCATCGGGGTCTGGTTTCACAATGAGGACACCGACGGGCTGCACGCGCGTCTTGTCGAGCAAGGAGTGCCTATTGTCCAGGAGCTGTTCGACGGGCCGTTCGGCCGGCAGTTCTCGTTCCGAGACCCCGACGGCTACACCGTGACGGTGTATTCCGAGGCATGAGCCGGCATGGAGCGCTACGAAACCACCGTCGACGTCGCCGGACCGTGGTCCCTGCGCACCGGCAAGCGGTTCTGGGAGGAGTTCGCCCCGGCCGCGATCGCGGCTGATGACGAGCCCGATGCACTGCATGCGCGGTTCCTCGGCGAACGGGACTGGACAGCCGTCTCGGCAAGGATCGTGCAGCAGGGCGCGACCGCGGGCATCGAGGTGTCCGGCGGCGGCGATCTCGTCGCCGCCGCCGAACAGGTCGCCCGATTCCTGTCCCTCGACGTCGATGCGACCGCGTGGCCGGAGGTCGGCGAACGAGACCCGGTCATCGCCTCCGCACAGCGGAGCCTTCCCGGCTATCGCCCCTGCGGATTCCACTCGCCCTACGAGGCTGCTGCCTGGTGCGTGCTCTCCCAGCGATCCCGGATCCCCGAGGCCGCACGGCTCCGGCGGCAGCTGATCGCCGAATTCGGCCACGAAGGCGCTTTTCCTGCGCCTGGCGATCTCATCCGCGCAATCGAGAACGAAAGCATCTCCCTTCCCGGACGAAAGACCGAATATCTTGCGGCAGTAGCGGTCGCCGCCTTCGAAGGTCTCCTCGACGGCGCTTACCTGCGTGCGTTGCCGGAAGAGCAGGCTCGCCGGGAGTTGCTGTCAGTAAAGGGGATCGGCCCCTTCGCAGCGGACCTCGTGCTCATCCGCGGCGCCAACACCCAAGACATCCTGCCCCTCGCAGAACGCCGACTCCACGCAGAGATCGCCTACCTCTACGGACCGGACGTCACACTCGCCGACGCCTCCGAGGCCTGGCGACCGTTTCGCTCCTGGGCGGCGGTTCACCTTCGTGCCCTCGGGGAGCACCGGACCGGCGAGATGAGCCGACGCGACCCGTGACGCGGAGACCCGTCGATGCTTCTTCCAGCCGGGATGTCTCCTCAAGGCTCGACGACGAACTTGCCCAACACGCCACGCTCCCCCAGACCCGCCACCGCCTCACCGACCCTGTCCAGGGAAAAGGTGCCGCCAATGGGCGGGTCCACGGCGCCCGACTCCAGGTACGGGACCAGCTTGTCCCACTCCCGCCGGGCGAAGCCCTCGCGCGGCATCGCGTAGGCGCCCCAGCCCACCCCGCGGACGTCAAGATTGCCGTGCAGCAGCCGATTCACCTTCACCGTCGGGATGTCGCCGGCGGTGAAGCCGATGACCAGGAGCCTGCCCAACGGGGCCAAGCTGCGCAGCGAGTCGGTGAATCGGTCGCCGCCGACCGGGTCCACGACCATGTCGACGCCCGCGCCGTCCGTCAGCTCCTTGACGGTGTCCTTGAACCCGTCGGCCATGACGACCTCGCCGGCGCCGATCGACTTGACGAAGCGGGCCTTCTCCTGGCTCGACACCACGGAGATCACGCGAGCGCCCATCGCTTTCGCCAGCTGGATCGTCGAGGTTCCGATGCCGCCCGCCGCACCGTGGACGAGGACGCTCTCGCCCGCGCGCAGCTGCCCGCGGGTGCCGAGGGCGAACAGCATCGTCAGGTAGTTCAACGGCAGGCAGGCGCCCGCGGCGAAGCCGACCGTATCGGGCAGTGGGAAGACACTGCCCGCAGGCACGGCAGCCAGTTCGGCGAACGCGCCGATGCCCGGGAGCGCGGCCACCCGGTCGCCGGGTGAGAACCCGGAGTCCTGCGGCGCCTCGCGGACCACACCCGCGAGTTCGCCGCCCAGTACGAAGGGAAGCTCGGGCTTGTACTGGTATTTGTCCTGTGTCAGCAGGAGATCCGGGAAGTTGACCCCGGCCGCCTTGACCTCGATGAGCACCTCACCGGGGCCCGCGGCCGGATCTCCGACCTCGCCGACCTCCAGCGACCGCGGCCCGTCCGTGCGGGTCACCCGTGCTGCGCGCATGTACGGACTCCATTCTGGACAGTCGGTGCACCTGGTTCACCCGACGCTGCGCCGGATCGCTCAGGGACCGCTGCTGATCGCGGTCGATCGGTTCACTGCGCGGGCCTCAGGTTCCCGGCGATCCAGTCGGCGGCGTCGTCGAGCCACAACCAGCGGGCGTTCGCGACGTTGTGGTCACCTTGCTCGATGAAGCGGTACGTTCCCTCCCGCACCTCCCCCGAGATCCACGAGCCGGTCATGGGACCGTTGACGAGAGGGTCCTGGCCACCGTCGACGAGGAACACCGGGGCCTCGATCGACGAGACCTCGGCCGTGACATCGAGGGAATCCGCGAACCGGGCCGCCGCTTCTTCGCTGCCGGCCCGGACCGTGGCAAGGCTTCGGACGTACGGCCCCATGGCCTCCCAGCCGGCCTTGGCGAACCCGCTGACCACGACCCCCGCGGCGAGTCGCTTCTCCCGTGCGAGTGCGGTCACGGCGTAGTGCCCGCCCAGGCTCGAACCCCAGATGCCGATCGACGACGGGCTCCACGGACCGTCGAGACTCCGCAGCGTCTCGATCACCTCGGTCACCACCCGGGAGAAATCCGGGCTGAAGGGCTGCACCGTCGTCAGCTCGCCCTGCGCCGGGCCGTCGATCGCGACTGTCGACAGGCCACGGGAAAGCAACGCGTCGGAGACGGCGAGTTGTTCTTCCTTGGCACCGTCGAGGCCGGAGACGAGGAGGACCACCGGTCCGGTCGGACCGGCCTGCGCCGGATGCCTGAGCACCGCGCGGAAGGAGTCGCCCGACAGCCTCCGGGCCTGTGGCTCCCGAAGGGAGATCGCACGCCACTGCGCGCGGGCCGACGCTCCGTATCCGTCAGCCGAGGCCGTGGGCCACGCCTGCGCGAAGTACAACCACACCGACGCCGTGCGGTAGGCGGTCACGGCCGTCTCGAGCAGTCCGGCCTCCGCTGCCCTGTCCCCCGTCTCCAGATGCCGGGTCGCGGCGGCGCGCAGCACATCCGGCCACTGCTCCGGGTCGGCAATGGTCTCGACCAGTGCGTCGAACTCGTACCCGTCCAGGCCCGCCGCCACCGCGCGCGAACGTGTCCCGGCGGCGAGGTCGGCGACTATCTCGTTGGTCATGCGAATCCGTCCTTTGCTGCGTGCGGTCGGTGGAGTGGTCATCGGAACCCGGCGAGTCGCTGACGCACGCGGTCGAAGTACACCGCGAGCAGCAGGATGAGGCCGGTCATCAGCATCTGCCAGCTGTTGTCGAAACCCTTGAGGGCCAACGCGTTCGACAGCACCTGGAGGAAGGCGGTGCCGATGAGGGCGCCGTACACCGAGCCCGCGCCACCGGCGATGGCGACACCGGACAGCAGCGCCGCCGCGATGACATACAGGACGATCGACGAGCCTCCGGCCGCGGGATCGGCGATGGTCTGCCGGCCCGCCATCATGACGCCACCGAGCGCGGCACAGAGTCCGCTGATGCCGTAGACCGCTGGGACGACCCATTCCCTGCGCACGCCGGACAGAGCGGCGGCCTCGGGGTTGCCTCCCACCGCGTACACCGACCGGCCGAACACCGTGTACTTCAGCGCGAGGGCGGCGACGACGACCAGCACGACCGCCAGGACCGCGCCGTACGGGATTCGGTTTCCCCATGCGTCGTTACCGAGGAATGAGGCCAGCTCGCTCCCGGAGGTGTCGATCTGCCGGTTTCCGGACCACAGCAGGGCAATGCCCCCGATGGCCGACGCGGACGCGAGGGTCACGACGAAGAACGACATCTTGAACCGGCCGATCAGGATGCCGTTGACGCCGAAGCCGATCGCCGCGCCAAGTCCCAGCGTCACGACCAGCGCGACGGGCTCGGGCCATCCTGCCTCGAGGCACTTGGCGTAGGCGATACCGGAGATGCTCAGGATGCTGCCCATCGACAGGTCCATGCCCCCGGACAGGATCACCATGGTCATCCCGATCGCCAGGATCGCCGGGATCGCGGTGGCGCGCAGCAGGTTCGTGACGTTCGCCGGCGAACTGAACGTCGGCTCGGTGAACACCTCGACGACGATGACGAGGACCAGCAGCGCGGCGACCGCGATCATCGGTGTCGAAGGGCCCGCCAGCCGCTGCCGCCACGGCCTCGGCGCCGGCGCCGGCGCGGCCGGGACCTGCGCGACCGCGGATGCGGCGCCCTGTTCGCCAGGTCGTGGTGCGATCAACTTCCGGATCATGGTTCTCGATCTCCCTAGGACGCGAACGACAGTCGCGTGACGGACTCTTCAGTTGCCTCGTCGCCCGCCTGCTCGCCGACCACCCGCCCCTTGGCCATGACCACGACGCGGTCGGCCAGGCGCAGGACTTCGAGCAGCTCCGACGACACGACGACCACCGCGATACCCCGGGCCGCGAGGGCCTCGATGATCGCGTAGATCTCGGCTTTGGCGCCCACGTCGACCCCCCGCGTCGGTTCGTCGAGGATCAGGACCGACGGATCACGCAGCAACCATTTGCCGATGACCACCTTCTGCTGGTTCCCGCCGCTCAACGTGCTCGCGAGCACGTCGAGACCGGCGGATCGCAGGTTGACCCGCGTGGCCACCTCGGCCGCGTGTTTGCGCTCGTGCCGCGGGAAGCGCAGCCCCCGGCGGCCGAGCAGCCGCGCCGCCGCCATCGCCAGGTTCTCCTGCACGGACATGGTCAGCACCAGGCCCGTCCGCTTCCGGTCCTCCGGCACCAGCGCGATGCCCGCGGCGATCGCGGCCGACGGCGAGGTCAGGTGCACCGGCTTCCCGGCGACCTCCAGGTCGCCCTGGAACGGCCACCGGCCGAACAGGGTTTCGGCCAGGCTGGTCCGCCCGCTCCCGGCCTGGCCGGCGATCCCGACGATTTCGCCGGGGCGCACCTGCAGGTCGATGTCGCGCAGACGCGCGGTATTCAGCCCCCGGACGGTCAGCGCCGGCGGCCGCGCGTCCTGCTCCCCCCGGTCTCTGGTGCCGGGACGAGCGAACAGGTCGGACATCTCACGGCCGACCATCCGGTGCACCAGCTCGAGTTCGTCGGTCTCTGCCGTTTCGAGGTCGGCGACGCGGCGTCCGTCGCGCAGCACCACGAGCCGATCGGTCAGGTCGAAGTACTCGCGGAGCCGGTGCGTGATGTAGACGACCGCGCTCCCTTCCTCCTGGAGCCGCCGGATCATCGCGTACACGACGTCGGTCTCGTCCGCCGTCAGCGAGCTTGTCGGCTCGTCGAGGAGCACGACGTCCGGACGCCGCCGGACGACGCGGGCGATCGAGAGCATCTGCTGCTGGTGCAGCGGCAGTGTTCCGGCAATCGATCGCGGGCCGATCACCAGTCCGAGCCCGGCGAGTTCCTCGGCCGCCCGGTCGTGCGCCCGGCGCCAGTCGATGCGGCCGAATCGTCGCGGCAACCGCCCGTCGAAAAGGTTCTCGGTGACGCTCTGGCTGGGCTGGATCTGGATCTCCTGCGCGACCAAAGCGACGCCGAGGTCCCGCGCCTGCGCCGGGCTCACCAGGTCCGTCTGCCGGCCACCGATGCCGACGTGGCCGGCGTCGGGCCGGTAGCTGCCCGCCATGATCTTGAGCAGAGTGGACTTGCCGGAGCCGTTCTCGCCGGCCAGGCCGAGGACCTCGCCGGCGTGCAGGTCGAGGTCCACGCCGTCCAGCGCACGGACTCCGGGGAAGTCCTTCGTCAGGCCGCGTGCCGACAGCACGAGCCTGCCGGAAGGCCGCGCCTCATGCGGGCTCACGACGCGTCCACGGGACACGCGACCTGCTCACGCTGAGCGGCGCTCACTTCGAGAATCGGCTTGTCGTTGCTGGTCACTGTCGGCGCGAGACCGGTCGGCTCCAGGTCACGGCCCTCACCGATGCCGGTGGTGCGGACCGCGATCGTCGGCACCGAGGAGATCATGCTCTTGCTGACGCACTTGGGGTAGAGCGTCACGAACTTCGGCGCCTTCTTCCCCGTCGCCAGGTCGATCATGTACTTGACGGTGAGCTGGCCCTGCTCTGCCTGCCCCCACAGGAACGAGTAGTCGATGACGCCCTTGGACAGCGCCTCGTGGCCCACGGCGTCCACGTTGTAGCCGACGATCGTCAGCTTGTCGCGGATCCCGAGGTTCGTCGCCGCCCGCGATGCAGCGACCGCGTTGGTGTCGCTATAGGCCACGACGCCGACGGCATCCGGGTGCTGCTGGAGCGCCGCCTGGGCGGTGCTGAGACCGCCCGCGATGTCATCGGTCTTGTTCTGGTAGGTGCCGACGACGGTGATCTTGCCGTTGCTGCATTTCTTGACCTCGTCGGTGAATCGTTGCTGCATGGCGACAAGATCGGCCTGCGGGTATCCGTAGGCGCCGTAGATCACGCCACCGCCCTGCGGATACTTCGTGCAGAACAGCCGCGCCGAGTTGACCGCACCGGTCAGCCGGTCCTGATGGAACGTCAGCGTCGCGTCGGCGAAGTTCGAGACCTCGCCCGCCACGACCGGGATGCCGGCCGCGAGGGCGCGCTTGCTCGGCGGTGTCATGGCGTCGGGCGACAACGGGAAGAACGACGTCACGTTGGCCTTCTTCGAGGTCACCAGATCCATCGCGCTGATCATCGAGTTGATGGGGTCGTCGGCTTTCGCCTCGACCAGCAGCGGCGTGGCACCGCACGCCTGCGCCGCGGCCTTGAACGCGTCGTTGTACGCCTTGCCGCCGGCGTTGGAGCTCCAGACGACGGCGCCGCCGATCGTCAGGCCCTTGCCGGACTCACATGGGGCCGCGGGACCCGCGTGGGCCTTGTCCAGCGCCTTGTCGGCGTCGGACTGCGACACCTTCTCCACAGGAACGTCGCCAGAGTTCTTCGAAGCGCCACACGCCGCTACCGCGACCACAGCCGCGACGGTCCCGACGACCGCCACAGCCGACCTCAACCAGTTCATGGTGGAACTCCTCAACCTGAGCGATTCAAGAATGGCCGGCCTGAAACCTCATCCGACAGTTTGTGATGCAACTTGTGCCGCATAACATCCCATGTGACCTGCCTCATGTCAACGCATCCGCGCCGAGATCCTGCGTGCGCACGTCCCGGTCCGGTACCCGGAAGGCAACGCCCTGGTCACGACCGCCGCAACGACTCCCTTGCCGCGCAACGCACAACGCTCGGCTGGGGCACCCCCAGCCGAGCGTCTCGCCAGGCACTTGGCCGGCAACGGCAAACCACTTGTTGTCGTGCGACACCGCGAATCCGCCACTACACGAGCGGACCCGCACCGCCGCCCACCGGATCAGTCGCGGACCGGCCACGGGTTGAAGCCCGGAAGGACGAGGTGACCGGCGTCGACCGGCAACTGGATGCCGGTGACGTAATCCGCGTCGTCCGAGCACAGCCAGACCGCGGCGCGAGCCTGCGCGCTCGGCGGGATCACGCCGGTGTTGCGCATGGCGGTCCACTGGTGGACGGCTTCGAGGTAGTCCTCGCGGGTACCGTCCGGCTTGCCGCTGGTCCTGGTCCAGCCGGCCTGGTGGTCGTTGATCTTGGTGTCGGTGGTGCTCGGCAGCAGCGCGTTGACCCGGACGCCGAGCGACGCGAGTTCCAGCGCCGCCGTGCGCATGATGCCGATGACGCCGTGTTTGGCCGTGACATAGGCGACGCTGAAGGGCACGGCCTCGACGGCGAGGTTCGACGACGTGACCACGATGGCGCCACCCCCACCGTGGGCCAGGATGTGCGGGACGACCGCCTTCAGCGAGCGCCAGACACCTTCGAGGCAGACGCCGATCTGGTTGTTCCACGACTCGTCGGAGGTCTCCCACACCGGCGAGGAGGACCAGTCGTAGATGCCGGCGTTCGCGACCAGGTAGTCGATCCGGCCGAGTTCGGCGACCGCGCCGGCCGCGGCGGCGTCGAGGTCGCGCTGGCTGCGCACGTCGCCCACGAACGACACGCAGCGACGCCCCAGCCCTTCGACCAGGGCGCGGGTCTCGGCCAGGTCCTCCTTGGTCGCCAGCGAATACGGAAGGCCGGCGATGTCCTCGGCGATGTCCAGGATCGCGACATCGGCCCCGCGGCGGGCGAACTCCAGGGCGATCTCCCGCCCCTGCCCACGACCCCCGCCGGTGACGAACGCGACCTTACCGTCGAACGAGCTCATGATCTTCCCTTCGACCATATCGGATGCAAGATCTTCTGATGGAATCCTACTGCATGATAGCGTGCAATAAGTCTATTTTTGAATGCAATCCACGAGGAAGATGAGGTTGTAGCCCATGCGCGCCATCATCGTCGACAGCAAGGGCCCCGAGCGGCTTCGGCTGGCCGAGGTGCCCGAACCCGTCCCCGCCCCCCACGAAGCGCTCGTGCGCGTCTCGGCGGCGTCCCTGAACTACGGCGAGGTGGTCCACGCCCACGGCCGCCAGGACAACGGCCTGCCGCCCCTACCGGACGGCTTGGTGCTCGGTGCGGACGCCGCGGGGGTCGTGGTGCAGGCAGCCGCCGACGGCAGCGGACCCGCCGCCGGCACGCCGGTGGTCTCGATGGGCGCGTCGGGAGGCTGGGCCGAACTGCGTGCCGTATCCACCGCCACCCTGGGCGTCGCGCCGGCGGACGCCGATCCCGGTGCCTTGAGCACGATTCCCGTTGCCGGGATGAGCGCACTGCGCGGTCTCAAGCGCATCGGCAACATCCTGGGCAAGCGGATCCTGGTGACGGGCGCCTCCGGCGGAGTGGGCCGGTACGCGATCCAGCTCGCCCGGATCGCCGGAGCGGAGGTCGTGGCCTCGGCCCGCAGCCTCGATCGGCATGGCGCGGACCTGCGGGCCCTGGGCGCCACCGAGCTGGTCGGCTCGCCCGCTGAGATCTCGACGACCGTCGACGGTGTGCTCGACCAGGTCGGCGGCCAGCAGCTTGTCGACGCGTTCCGGGCGCTGGCCCCGCATGGAACGCTCGTCTCGGTCGGCCACTCCTCCGGCGAGCCGGAGACCTTTCCGTTCGGCGCCCTGTTCGGCGACGCGGGGCGGCACGACCGTGCGATCGTGTCCTTCTTCCTGGGCGCTCAGAGCGACTTCGAAGCCGACCTGACCTGGCTCGCCGCCCAAGTGGGTGCGGGCACACTGGATCCGGGGATCGTGTGGCGGGACGACTGGGCGAACGCCTCGGAGGCGTTCACCGCGCTGCTGGATCGCCGGCTGGGCGGCAAGGCCGTCATCGAGATCCGCTGAGCCAGGGAGGCAACCGTGTCCACACGCGATCAGCCCGAGCTGCCCGATCCCGTCCGCATGCGCACCAACGGAATCGAGCTGTCCGTTCACCTTGCCGGGGCCGGGCCTGTCGTGGTCCTGGCCCACGGATTCCCGGACCTTGCCTACTCGTGGCGGCATCAGGTGCCCGCACTGGTCGCGGCCGGCTACCGCGTCGTGGTGCCGGACATGCGCGGGTACGGCGCCAGTGACCGGCCCGCTGCCGTCGCCGGCTACGACGCCGAGACGGTGGGCGCCGACCTGATCGGGCTCCTGGATGTCCTCGGCGTCGACCGCGCGGCGTTCATCGGCCACGACTGGGGCGCGAACAGTGTCTGGCCCCTCGCGTTCACCCGGCCCGACCGCGTCCGAGGCATCGCGGGACTCAGCGTTCCCTACCTCCCGGCGGCACCGGTCTCGCCGCTGGACATCCTGCGCAACCGTCTCGGCGAGGACTTCTACATGGTCCGATTCCAGCCGGTCGGTCCTCCTGAGGACCGCTTGGCGAAGGACGTGCGTGCGACCCTGCTCGCGATCCTGTCCGACCGCGATCCCTTCGCCGAGGTCGACAGCTCGGTGTTGCCACCGTGGCTGAGCCCTCAGGAGCTGAGCCGGTACACCGCCGCGTTCGAGCGGACCGGTTTCGGCGCGGGCCTGAACTACTACCGCAACATGGAGCGGAACTGGGCGGCCGCGGCCGGCCGAAGCGGGACCACCACCGCCGTCCCCGCACTGTTCGCGACCGGGGACCGGGACGCCGTGGCGGCCTTCATGCCCTCGGCCCGGATGTCGGAGGTCTTCCTCGACCTGCGAACCACGACAGTCGCCGGGGCGGGGCATTGGGTCCATCAGCAGGCACCCGACGTCGTCAACCCACTCCTGCTGGAGTTTCTCGGCGGCCTGCCGCAGTAAGGCGAGCCGGGTGGCCGCCGGAAGCGGTGGCTACCCGGCGTCGCCGCCGCCGGCGTTCCGCTCGACCCAGCGGGCGGTGGCGTCGATCGAGAACTTGATGTGCTTGACCATCTCGACGCGGGCCAGCTCGGCGTCCTGGGCGATGATCGCGTCGGCGATCGCCTGGTGCTGGGACAGGTTGCGGGCGATCAGCCGCGAGTTGCCGGCGTAGGCGCCGAACGACAGGTTGTGCGGAAGCTTGCGCCGCAGATCGCGGATGGTGGCCGCCAGGTGCGGGTTCCCGGCCGACTCCATGATGACCGAGTGGAATCGCTCGTTCGCCACCACCCAGGCTTTCGCCTGCTGTTCGGTCGGCTCGTCGAGAGTCGTCCGGAACGACTGCCAGGAGTCGGTCATCTCGGCCAGCTGCTCGTCGTCCATCCGGTCGCAGGCCAGCGTCGCCGCCAGGCCCTCGAGTTCGGCCCGTACCTCGCCGATCTCGCGGATGTCCTGGCTGGACTGCCCGTTGACCCGGGCACCCCGGTTGGCGTCGATGGTGACGATGCCCTGGGCCGCCAGGATCCGCAGCGCCTCGCGCACCGGGGTGCGGCTGATCCCGAACTCCTCGGCGATCGCACCGTGCCGGAGCCAGCTCCCGATGGCGATCTCACCGGAGAGGATCTTGCGCTGCAGCCGGCTGACCACCTGGTCGCTGAGCGACTCCGGCTCCGGGCGGGCGCTCTCGTCGGCGCGGTCGATCATCGTGGTTCGCCCTCCCATCGGACCAGGTGCCCTGGACCATAGCGCATCCAATACTTCACAAGACTGATGCTCCCACCGAAGTCGGCAATGCAACCAGGGCAAGCTCGGACGCAACGAGCCTCTCGTGTGCCTGGAGCAGTGGGTCGAGCCAGACGTCGTAGGGCCGCGTCGGCGCACGTACCGCCGCATGGGCGAACAACCCCTGACGTCGCAAGCCCTCCTTGCGCACGGCGATGCTGGTGCCCTGCTGGACCTCGAACCCGATCGACGAGGCGATCGCGTTGATCATCCGGCGCGCCAGCTCAGGCCGGCCGGCCGCGTAGTGGTCGAGCGCGGCCCCTACCACCTCGGGCCGCGTGACGCCGCAGGCCGCGACGGTCGCGCCCTGCTCCAGGTCGTCGACAAGGCTCAAGCCGCCCAGACCCGAGATACACCGGGCCGAGGGCAGGCGCTGCCGGAGACGGCGGATCCGCGCGAACGTCGGCGGTGCCTCGCACTTGACGGCCGCGACGAAGTCCAGGCCGTCCAGAGCGTCCGCCAGGGCGTCAACCCCGATCGCGACCCCCGACCACGCGGGATAATCCTGAACGACGATCGGCAGATCTCCGGCCTGGCGGTGCACGTCGATCACGCGGCGGCGCAGCTCGGCCGGGTCCGGCGTGTCGACCGGCACCATGAGCCCGGCCGGCGCACGGTCGGTACAGGAAACCAGCTCAGGCACGACACGCCGCCGCGTGTCCACGTCGAGCGCGAGCGCCGAGGCGTACACCGGTAGGTCCGTGCTGGCCGTCACGGTCGCCAGCACCTGTTGCTGCTCCGGAATCGAGAGCGTTTGGGGCTCTGCGATGATGCCGAGCGCGACAAGCCCGTGACAGCCGCGATCGGCCATCGCCCGCGCATAGCGGGCGAGGCTGTCGTGATCCACCCGGCCGGAGTCCTCGTCGAAGGGCGTCGCGAGCATCGCCCACAGCTCGAGAGGTTCGGTCTGCGCGGTCATCGGCCCACCGCATAGCCTTGCGCCCCACGGGGATTCGCCGCGGCGGCCAGGAGGCCGGTCCGGTGATCGCGCCGTGCCGAGGACAGGCGGCCCAGTTTCCAATCACCGGCCCGGGTCAGCCGGTGTCCCCGGTCTTCGAGCGCCGCGAGCACCCCGGCCCCGAGCCGGTCCTCGACGACCAGCCCGCCGGGTTCCCAGGTGCGTGGCCAGAAACTGCCCGGAAAGCTGGTCGTGTGGAACATCGGCAGCTCGATCGCGTGCTGCTCGCCGAGCCCGGCCGCCAGGACACGCAACAGGAACACGAGTTGCCATTGGTCCTGCTGGTCGCCCCCGGGCGTGCCGAGCGCGATCAGGCCGTCGTCCGACACGACCGTGGTGGGGCTGAGCGTCGTGCGCGGGCGGCAGCCCGGTCGCAAGGCGGACGGGCTGGACGGGTCGAGCCGCATCATCTGCAGCCGTGTGCCCAGGCAGAACCCCAGCTCGGGAATCGTGGGCGACGACTGGAGCCAGCCTCCGGAAGGCGTCGCGGAGACTGCGTTGCCGAAGCGGTCGATGACGTCCACATGGCACGTGTCGCCGCGCATGTCGCCCGCGACGCGGACCGTCGGCTCCCCCGCGGACTCACCGAGATCGCCGGACGGCAGGCGCAGGGGCGGGCGATAGGGCTCGCGCAGGGCGGGCGCACGACCCGGGCGGAACTCGACGGACGCGGTCTCGGTGATCAGGTCACGACGCCTCTTGCCGTACTCGGCCGACAGCAGGTGCTGGAGTTCGGGCTCGGTCAAGTCGTCCCCGTAATAGACCTCGCGGTCGGCGGCGGCGAGCTTCAGTGCCTCGGCAACCAGGTGGATGCCGCGCTCACTGACCAAGTCCAGCTCGTCGTCGCAGTAGCCCTCAAGGATCCGCAGGCTCTGCAGCAGCATCGGTCCCTGGCTCCACGCGCCCGCCTTGTGCACGACGTGCTCGCGGAACTCGATCGAGACGCTCGGTTCGAGATGCGCCTCGAACGTCGCCATGTCCTGGCCGGTGAGCACGCCGAAGTGATCGCCACCGGTCGAGTGCAAGTGCCGCGTGGTGCGGACGAAGCGGTCGACCGCTTCAGCGACGAAGCCGGCACCCCAGGCGCGACGCGCCGCGTCGATTCTGGCCTCGCGAGATCGGCCTGACGCGGCGGCACGCGCCTCCTCCACGAGCCGCCGCAGAGTCCGGCCATACGCGGCGTTGCCGACCGGCTCGCCGGGCGAAGGGGGCCTGCCACGATCGAGCCACTGATCGGCCGAAGTCGGCCAGGAGCCGGTGAACAGCGTCGCGACCGATGCGATCACACCCGCGGCGTTCGCGAGTAGCGGGTGTCCCCGTTCGGCGTAGTGGATCGCGTAGGCCAGCACGTCGTCGAGCTCCCACGTCCCGTAGTCGCGCAACAGCAGCAGCCATGCGTCGACCGCACCGGGCACCGCGGCCGCGAGCGCGCCGGAGCCCGGGATCTCGTCCAGGCCCTCGGCCCGGAAGTGCCCGATCGTCGCGGATGCCGGAGTGGGGCCTTGCCCGCACAGCACCAGTGGTTCGGCTCCGGCACGGGTCACCATCGCGACCAAGTCGCCGCCAGGCCCGTTGAGATGAGGCTCGACGATGTGCAGCACGAAACCGGCCGCCACCGCGGCATCGAAGGCGTTGCCGCCCCGTTCGAGCACCGACTGTGCCGACGCGGAGGCCACCCAGTGCGTCGAGGCACTCACCCCGAAGGACCCGGTGACGAGCGGGCGGGCCAATTCCAGCGGCCAGAAACTGGTCATGTCGTCCTTCTTGCATTGAATTTGCACCGATATGGATGCAATACTAGCTGCTATGCCATCCTCCCGGGAAGGAGTTCCCAGTCCGATGTCCGAATCCACCCCTGATCAGAAGTTCCCCACCGCCCCCGGTGACGAACTGGTCTTCGAGAACGACCGGGTGCGCGTCTGGTCGATGACCCTGGCGGCGAACGGCGGGATCTACGACTTCCACCAGCACGAACACGACCACGTGATCCTGTGGCCCGACGCCGGCCGCGCGGAGGCGATGCAGTACGGCGACGACGACTGGACGATCTCGCAGGTCGCCGAGCGGGGATTCACCATGTTCAAGACCGTCGGCAGCGGCGGCCCGATGGTGCCCCACCGGATCCGCAATCTCGAGGACCACCCGGTGACGCACTACATCATCGAGCTGATCAGCGAACCGTCGCCCAGCCCCGTGACCCTGCCCACCGAGTCCAACGGGCGTGGGCACACCACCAACCCCGGCATGTCGGTCGGATCGTAGCCGCGGCCGATGACCTTCAACCTGGCGACCATCCTGCGCGAGTCGGCTGCCGCGACCCCGGACCAGCCGCTGCTGCACACCAGCCGGTCGACGATCACCTACGCCGAGGTCGACCGGCGTTCCGCCCGGGTGGCGGCCGCGCTCCGGGCCCGCGGCCTGAAGACCGGTCACACGGTCGCGGTGATGCTGGGCAACACCCCGGAGTTCGTCGTGTCCTATTTCGGGATCCTCCGTGCGGGCCTGACGATGATGCCGCTGAACCCGCAGCTGACCGTGCGCGAAATCGCCTACCACCTCCGCGACAGCGGAGCCCGGCTCGTCATCACCTCCGACACCGGCCTGACCGCGGTGCGGCAGGCGGTGGACGAGGTCGGCCCCATCCCGATTTACGCGGTGTCCGACGGGGCGCTGCCGGAAGGAAGCGTCCCGTTCGCATCACTCGAGCAATTCGAGCCCACGGCGGACATTCACCCCACAGCGTCGGACGACACCGCTGTACTGCTTTACACGAGCGGCACGACCGGCGAGCCGAAGGGCGCCGAACTCACCCACTTCCAGCTGTACATGAACTGCTCGGTCGGCGGCGCGCTCATGGGGTTCACCCCGCAGGACGTGACGACCTCCGTGCTCCCGCTGTTCCATGTCTTCGGCCTGTCGGCCCTGCTGAACGCCACCGTCAGGTACGGCGCGAGCACGATTCTCATCGAGCGCTTCGCACCCGAGGAGGTGCTCGGGGCGCTCGACCGCCACGGAGCCACGGTCTTCGCCGGCGTCCCGACGATGTTCTCCGCCCTGCTCCACGCCAGTGACGGCCGGCGCGGCCTCGGCCGCGTCCGCACCGCGATCTCCGGTGGCGCCTCGATGCCCGCAGAGGTCATCCGCAGCTTCGAGGCGGCGTTCCCGGGGACGACGGTGCTCGAAGGGTACGGGCTGTCCGAAACCGCCAGCACCACGACGTTCAACGTCAGCCCGGCCGAGCGCCGGTTCGGCTCGATCGGCCGGCCGATCTGGGGCGTCGAAGTCGCCATCGTCGACCAGGATGACCACCCGATCGGCCCCGGACCTGACCACGTGGGCGAAATCGTCGTCCGCGGCCACAATGTGATGAAGGGCTACTACCGCCGCCCGGAGGCGACGGCCTCGGCGGTCCGCGAGGGGTGGTTCCACACCGGTGATCTCGGGTACCGGGACGCGGACGGCTACTTCTACGTGGTGGACCGGCTCAAGGACTTGATCATCCGAGGCGGGTACAACGTCTACCCCCGCGAGATCGAGGAGGTTCTGTACGAGATCCCCGGTGTGGCACAAGCCGCCGTGGTCGGCCGGGCCGACGCTCGCCTGGGCGAGGAGATCGTCGCCTTCGTGGCCGCCGCCCCCGGCGTATCACTCGACGCCACCGCGGTGCAGCAGCACTGCCGCGAACGCCTCGCGGCCTACAAATGCCCTCGGCAGATCCGGCTCCTGAAGTCGCTGCCGCTGGGCGCGACGGGCAAGATCCTCAAGCGCAAGCTCCGCGAACGGGAAAACGGTACCGGGGAATCAGCAATGGCAGATGACGGCGGCCGGGAATCGCACTCCGGGCTGTGAAGGGACCCTTCACGGACGCAGAGGCTGTGAAGGGTCCCTTCACAGCCTTTCACCCGTCGCCCAGGCCGAGGGTCGGAAAGCGGGCATCGTGCGGGGCTCGACGCCGATTTCGGTCATGTAGCGGCGGTAGATGTCGTGGCGGCGGCGGGCTTCGCCGATGCGGCCGGCGGTGAGCAGCACCTTGATCAGATTGAGGTGCGCCTGCTCGTCGTAGGGGTCGTCCGCGAACAGGCGCAGGGTGTGGCGGACGACCTCGTCGACGTCGCCGCAGGTCTGGCAGTGCTGGATCAGTGCGCGCAGGACCGCCTGGTGCAAGGCGCGCAGTTCTTCGACGGTGTGCTGTGCCCAATCGGCATAGGGGTCGTCTTCGAGGAAGTCGCCGGTGTAGAGGCCGGCGGCGCGGTACATGCGGTCCACGGCGTCGGGGCGGCCACGGCGGTGTGCCTCGATCGCGCGGGCGGCGGTCTTGCGGAACTGCGCGACGTCGATGCTCACCAGGTTCGCGTCCAGCCAGACCGACGTGCCGTCGGTGAGCAACGGCTGCGGGCCGTCCTTGAACGGCTGCAGGACCTGGCGCACGGTGCTGAGCAGCACCGAAAGCCGGTTGCTGGATTTGCCGGGATCGACGTCGGGCCACAGCATTTCCATCAGCTGGTCCCGGGAGACGGGGCGGCTGCGCGACACCAGGATCTTCACCAGGTCACGCGCTTTCCGCGACTGCCATGCCGTCCGGGGCACGGCCGTCCCGTTCCGGGTCACGCGGAAGATGCCCAACGCGTGGATCTCGACGGTGCGCGGTGCTTCGGTGGGCGCGTGCCGCCAGTGCACGCCGGGTTCGACGGACGGATCGAGGCCGCGTGCGCGCATCATGGCCGTCGCCTCGTCGAGGGCGAGGCCGGGCATGGCGACGATCGCCGCGTCCGGGCCGGCGGTGCTGCCGTCGTGGCCGGTTCCCTGCCAGGGCTCGACGGCTCCGTGCAGCACGCACGAGCCGGCCACGCCGCTGCGCTCGGACGATCGGGGGAAAACCGGCCGCCACGGCTGGACCTGCCACGGAAGGTCCTGGCATGAAAGGATGATGCCGCGCAGCCCGGTCAGCGTCCGGGTCGCGCGGGGCCCCGCCGGAAGGCTGTGTGCGCGGGGAAGGCTGTGCCCGCGGGAAAAGCCGTGCGAGCGCGAAGCGTGCCGCGTGAACGGGCTCGGCTCCCGGCAGACGTCCACGGCTGAGATCGGGTGCTTCGGCACGGCAGGGTGCGGCCTCCGGAGTTGCGGCAAGGTACCTCCGTCGTCGTGGAACCGAATCCGTGCGGGCAGCTCGCTGTTGCCGGACGTGACCGCACACGCCCGCCAGCCCAGCTCGGCACTGAGCCCAGTCTGCCCGATTGTCGCGCGGTGCGGCTGCTCGCCGTCTGCCCGCGCCCGCGATACCCGGTTCGGCCGCGGATTCTCGGGCCGGCGCTCGGGTAACGCTCTTCGCACCGTACCGGAGTGTCCGCCGGCCATCGGTTCAGCACCCTGCCCGGCGCGCAGATTCGCGTGGCTGCCATGATCGCGGGCCGGACGTATGCCGTAAGCGCATGGTTTCGCGGGCATCGGCCGGAACCGGGCGGGGAATGCTCACATGGGTGGCCGCCCGGAAAGCATCGGCAACCGCCATCACGGTGAAAACCCGGCGCCGATCCACCGCTTCGCGAGGCGAACCGGCGAAGCCACGAGTACGCCGAAAACTCATGCGCGTCCTCCCCCGAGTAAGTGCCGGATCCGTCACCCTCCAGTCGCGGAAAACGGTCATCTGTTACGACGGCCGCCGAAGTTGCTCCGGTCGGGGGACGTGCTCCGGATGGAGCAGCGCGGCCCCGGTGAGCACGCCGCCGAATGCCTTTAAGACAACACTAAGCCTGCCGGAACGCTCATTCCATAACCTTCGCCCCGTCCACGAGATGCAGCCCGAAGAGATGGGACCGGATGACGGTGAACGACGAGGCGAGCTATGAGGTCTATTGCCTTGCCGACCGGCTGTTCTACGACCAGCCGTCCCGTCACGCCGGCGAGAACACCGACTTCGCGGTCACCGCACGGACGACTCCGCAGGACTGGGCGCACGAGCCGAGCGACACCTGGATGTACTACGCGCCCCACGGTGCGGTGGTGCCGACCCAGGGCTGGAAGATCCACGTCTCCTCCCGGCTGGCGGACGCCGAACGGGTGCTTGACACCGTGTGGGACTTCTGCATGAAGAACCGCATCCCCTTCAAGTTCCTGCGCAGCAGGAATGTCGCGGTGGTGTTCAACGCCAAATCGGCATTCCGTGGCTCCAGCGGGAAACTGGTGACCATCTACCCGTTTTCCGACGCCCAGTTCGAGGCTGTGCTCGCCGAGCTGGACGACCTGCTCCGCGGCGTCGCCGGCCCTTATATCCTCAGTGATCTTCGCTACAGTGACGGACCGCTGTATGTGCGGTATGGCGGTTTCACCGAGCGTTTCTGCGTGTCGGACAATGGTGAGCGCGTGCTCGCCATCGAGGATGCCGAAGGCGTGCTGGTGCCCGATGTGCGCGGCCCGACGTTCGCGCTCCCGCCGTGGATTTCGCTGCCGTCCTTCCTGGAGCCGCATTTCGCCGCCCGCGCGGCAGTGACGACCACGGATCTGCCTTACACGATCGAAAGCGCGATGCAGTTCTCCAATGGCGGCGGGGTCTACCTCGGCCGGGAGAATCGCAGTGGCGACCGCGTCGTGCTCAAGGAGGGCAGGCCGTACGCGGGCCTCGACGTCACCGGCCGCGACGCGGTGACTCGGATCGGGCACGAGCGCGAGATGCTGACTCGCCTCGCCGGGCTCGACGTGGTGCCCGCGGTGCTCGGCTACTTCGAGCTGGGCGGCCACCACTTCCTCGTCGAAGAGTTCGTCGACGGCAACCCGTTGCAGCGCCTCCTGGTGCACCGCTACCCGCTGACCCACCCCGACCCGGGGCCGGCCGAGCTGGCCGAGTACGTCGAGTGGGCGCTGGGCATTCTGGCCAAGGTCTCCGCCGCCGTCGACGCGCTGCACGGCCGTGGCGTCGTGTTCGGCGATCTGCATCCGGAGAACATCCTGGTCACGGCGGACGGCCGGCTGGTGCTGATCGACTTCGAGGTCGCCACCCTGGTCGCCGACGAGGCCCGCTCGTCGCTGGCGCATCCGGCGTTCTCCGCGCCCGCCGACCGGGCCGGCATAGAGGTGGACCGGTACGCGCTCGCCTGCATGTGCCTGGGCATGTTCGCTCCGCAGGCCACGATCACCACGCGGTTCGACTCCGGAAAGGCACGGCAGATCGCGGCCTACGCGGCCGAGGTCTTCCCGCTGCCGCCCGGCGCGCTGGACGACGCCGTGCGCACGATCGAGGGCTCGGCGCCGGCGCCGTCCCGGATGTCCGGACTTCCGCTGCCCGGAGTGTCCACTTGGGACGAAGTGCGGACCGCGCTGCGGACCGCGATCCTCGCCTCCGCCACGCCCGACCGCGACGATCGCCTGTTCCCCGGCGACATCGCGCAGTTCTCCCCCGGCGGCGGGATCAGCCTCGCCCACGGCGCGTCCGGCGTGCTGTACGCCCTCGCTGCCACGGGTGCGGGAAGCTTCCCCGAACACGAGGACTGGCTGCGCAAGCACGCCCTGACCCCGGCCGAGGGCATCACCACCGGCTTCTACAATGGACTTCACGGCGTCGCGTACGCCCTGGCCGAGCTGGGTCATCGCCCCGACGCGCTGAGAATCGTCGAGCGCTGTCTCGCGATGCCGGTGGACGCCACCGAACTCGGCCTGCACGGCGGGCTGGCCGGCATTGGGCTCAACCTCCTGCACTTCCGGGACGAACTCGGCATCGAGCCCGCGCTGACGGTCGTGGACCGGGTCGCCGAACGGCTCGGCGGCGTGACCGACGTGCCCGAGATCAGCGGGGGCGACCATCCCCGGGCCGGGCTCATGTTCGGTTCGGCCGGGCCGGCGCTGCTGTTCCTGCACGCCTATGAACAGACCGGCGATCAAGGGCTGCTCGATCGCGCGGAGATCGCGCTGCGCCAGGACCTTCGGCGGTGCGTCCGCGCCGAGGACGGCACCGCGCAGGTCGACCAGGGCTGGCGGACGCTGCCCTACCTGGACGAGGGTTCGGCCGGGATCGCCTTGGTGCTACAGCGCTACCTGCACCACCGGCCGGACGACCAGCTCGCCGAAATGCTGACCGGACTGCGCGCGGTGACCCGGAGTTCCTACTACGTGCAGCCCGGCCTCTACACCGGCCGGGCCGGGATGCTCCTGGCCGCCGAACCGTCCGCAGTGGACACCCTGGTGCGCGGGCTGAGCTGGCACGCGGTGCCCTGCGCCGACGGCCTGGCCTTCCCCGGCGACCAGTTGCTGCGCCTGTCCATGGACTTCGCCACCGGAACGGCGGGCGTGCTGTTCGCGCTCGGCTCGGTGCTGCACGGCGAACCCGTGCGGCTCCCGTTCCTGGCCGACCCCAAGAACCCGGATGCCACTGGGCATTCGTCAAGTAACGAGCACCTGAAGGAGGTGTAAGAAAATGGCACTTCTCGACATGCAGGGCCTGGAGGCTCCCGGCGGCAAGGGCGGCGGCGGCGGTTCCACGCTGACCGTTCTCGGCTGCGCGTCCCACACGCCGAGCAACCTGAGCCTGCTGCTCTGCCACTGACATTGCGCAGTGGCACAAGGGTCCTGGGCGGGGCTTGGTCCCCCGCCCAGGACCCACACTTCGTGAAAGGACCGGCCGTGCCTGCCCGCGACCTCGCCGAACGCCTTCCCCTGGTCGACGACCTGCACGGCCATCGTGTGCCCGATCCCTACCGGTGGCTCGAAGACGCCACCAGCGCGCGGACCCGGAGCTGGCTCGACGGCCAGGACGGCCGCTGGCGCACGCACGCCGCCACCCTGCCCGCACGCAGGCGGCTGCACCAGGACGTGCGGCGGCTGAGCGCGACCGGTGTGGTGACCGCGCCCCGGTGGCGCGGCGATCGGCAGTTCTTCCTCTGGCAGGAACCGGGCCAGGAACACCCCGTGCTTTATGTGTCCGAATCGGACGGTGCCCCGCGCTCGCTCGTCGACCCGATGGCGCTGGACAGTGACGGCCTGGTCGCACTCGACGCGTGGCATCCCAGCCACGACGGCGCCCGCCTCGCGTTCCAGATTTCCCGTGGGGGGACGGAAAACTCGGTACTCCACGTGCTCGACGTAGAATCGGGCGAGCCGCTCGACGGCCCGATCCGCGGCTGCCGGTCCACGCCGGTCGCGTGGCTGCCCGGCGCCGAGGACTTCTGTTACGTGCGGGAGCAGCGTGTGTGGCTGCACCGGGTCGGCACCCCGGTGGATCAGGACGTCGCCGTGACCGGCCGGACCGGATCGTTCGGCTTGGAGATCGACGAGGACGGCCGGTGGCTGATCCTCTCCGAAGGCACCGGGCTGTGGCTCGTCGACCTCGGCACCGGCGCGCTGCGGACCGTCCACGAAGGACCGGACGGGCGCGCGGCTGCCATGCTGCACAAGGATCTTCTGTACATCGTCACCGACCAGGACGCGCCCCGAGGCCGCGTGTGCGTGGCCGACCCCTCCGCGCCCTCGCAGTGGCGTGAGCTGATCCCCGAGGACCCGGCGGCGGTGATCAGCGGACTGGCCGTGCTGGACGGGATGCTCGTGGTGAGCCGGATCCGCCACGCGATCGGCGAAGTGAGCCTGCACGACCTCGGCACCGGCGACCGGGTCGCCGAGGTGCCGGTGCCCGGTGCCGGATCGCTGGGCTCGGTGTCGACGCGCGGGCACGAGGCCTGGTTCGGCTACACCGACAGCGTGACGCCTGGCGCGGTTCACCGCTACGACGCCGAGACGCACCAGACGACACTGTGGGCGGGACCGCCCGGTATCACCGTGCCCGAAGTGACCAGCCGGCAAGTGACCGCGACTTCCCCGGACGGCACCCCGATCCGGGTCGTGGTCCTCGCGAAGCCCGGCAGCGGTCCGCGGCCCACGATCCTCTACGGCTACGGCGGTTTCGGCATTCCGCTGACGCCTTCGTATTCCAGCTACATCCTCGCGTGGGTCGAAGCGGGCGGTGTCTTCGCGTCCGCCCAGGTGCGGGGCGGCGGTGAGGAGGGCGAGCAATGGCACCGCGACGGCATGCTCGACCGCAAGCAGAACGTCTTCGACGACTTCGTCGCCGTGGCCGAGCACCTCATCGCCGAGGGCTGGACCACGCCGGCGCAGCTGGGCATCTGCGGTGAGTCCAACGGCGGGTTGCTGGTCGCGGGCGCGCTGACCCAGCGTCCGGAGCTGTTCGCCGCCGCGGTGTGCTCGGCGCCGCTGCTCGACATGGTGCGCTACGAGCGGTTCGGCCTCGGACTGCAGTGGCGCGAGGAGTACGGCACCGCCGAGGATCCCGAACAACTGGCCTGGCTGCTGGGCTATTCGCCGTACCACCGGGTTCGGGAGGGCGTCGCCTACCCGGCGGTACTGTTCACGACGTTCGGCGGTGATACCCGGGTGGACCCGATGCACGCCCGCAAGATGTGCGCGGCCCTCCAGTGGGCGACCACGAGCGGACGGCCGGTGCTGCTGCGTCACGAACCCGACGTCGGCCACGGCGCGAGCTCGGCCACCCGGGCGATACAGCTGGCCGGCGACATGCTCGCGTTCCTCGCCGCGCACACCGGACTGGACATCCCATGATCACCTTCGGCGACGTGGCGCGGCGCGCGGGAGGCTGGCTACCGTTGATCGGGCTCGCCGGGCTCGTCGGCAGTCTCGGCACGCTCGCGTTGCCCACCGTGCTGGGCAACGCGGTCGACGCGCTGATCACCGGGCACAGCAGCGCTTTCTGGGTGGTGGCCGCCGGGCTCCTGATCGCCGCCAACGTCGTCTTCGACGTGATCGACGCCTACGCGGGCACCGCCTGCGTCGCCGGGACCACGGCGTGGCTGCGCGATCGCGTCGTGCGGCACGTGCTCGCGATCGGCCCGGCCCGTTCCGCCCGGTTTGAGACAGGCGACCTGGTGACGCGGGTGTCGGGCAGCGCCACCGAGGCCGCACAGGCCGGCCCTGCGCTCGTCACGACGGTCTCGGCCGCGTTGCCGCCGATCGGCAGCCTGGTGCTGCTGGCGTGGATCGATCTGTGGCTCGCACTCGCCTTGCTGGCCGGGCTGGCGCTGGTGGTGGTCGTGTTGCGGACGTTCGCCTTGCGCAGCGCCGAGGTGATGCTGGCCTACCTGCGGACGCAGGGCACGATCGCGGCCAGGCTCGCCGAATCCCTCGGCGGGGCGCGGACCATCGCCGCCGCGGGCACGGTCGGCGTGGAGGAACGCCGGGTGCTCGCGGACCTGCCCGACCTGCACGAACACGGCATCGGCACCTGGAAGGTCATGGCGCGCTCCAGCGCGCAGGCAACCCTGGTCGGCCCGCTCGTGCTGGTCGCCGTGCTCGCGGCCGGCGGCCTCGAAATGCTGCGTGGCCGGATCACTCCGGGCGAGCTGTTCGCCGCCAGCCAGTACGCGGTGATCGGCGGCGGGCTCGGCGCGTTGACCGGGGTCTTCAGCAGGCTCGCCAGGGCCAAGGCGGGAGTGCACCGCGTCGGCGAGGTGCTCGGCACCGAACCGCTCCCCTATGGCGCCGAACCGTTGCCGGCCGGACCCGGCACCCTCGAATTCCGTGACGTGACCGTACGCGCGGACGACGCAGTGCTGCTGGAGAACGTGACTCTGCGGGTCCAGGGAGGGGCCGCGGTGGCCGTGGTCGGAGCGTCCGGAGCGGGCAAGTCGGTGCTCGCGGAGGTGGCCGCACGGCTGCGTACACCGGATGAGGGCGAGGTCCTGCTCGACGGTGTTGCGCTGGCCGCGCTGGATCATCACGCGCTGCGGGCCGCGGTCGGATGCGCGTTCGAGCGGCCGGTGCTCGTCGGTGCGTCGATCGGGGACGCCGTGGCTGCCGGGCGCGACGTCGACGTGCGAGCGTCGGCGCGCGCGACGCACGCGAACGAGTTCGTCAACCGGCTGCCCGACGGCTATGCGACGCCGCTGACCGAGGCGCCGATGTCCGGCGGCGAGTACCAGCGGCTCGGTCTGGCCCGTGCGTGGCCCGCGCGCCGCCTGCTGGTCCTCGACGACGCAACGTCCAGTGTGGACATGGTGACCGAAATGCAGATCGCCCGCACGCTCACCGAGGACCACGGCGGGCGCACGCGGCTGATCGTCACGCACCGCGCGGCGACCGCGGCTCGCGCCGACCTCGTGGTCTGGCTGGACAAGGGCAAGGTGGCCGCGACCGGCACCCACGAGCAGCTGTGGGCGCGGCCCGGCTACCGGGAGGTGTTCGGGTGAAACGCGAAATAGCCTTCGGCATCAAGACGATGCCGCGCGGGCCGGTGGTGGCATTGCTGCTGTGGTCGGTGCCCGAGGCGCTGCCCGCCGCGCTCTCCGGCGTCGCGGTCGCGAACGCCGTCGACTCGGGTTTCCTGGCGAACCGCCCGGCCGTGGGCCTCGCGTGGCTCGGCCTGCTGCTCGTCGCCGCCGGATTGGGTTCCCTCGGCTCGCGGCAGGTGTACCGGCTGCTCGGCGCGCTGGTCGAGCCGTTCCGCGACACGCTCGTGCGCAAGGTCGTCGGCGGGGCGCTGCGGCACGCGGTGCACGGGCGTGCCGACGACGGGGCCATCGCCCGCCTGACCCACCAGGTCGAGATCGTCCGGGACACCTACGCCGGGCTGATCGTGGTGCTGCGCGGGTTCGTCGTCACGGTCGTGGGCGTCGTGGTCGGGATGCTGTCGGTCGACCCGGTGATCGTGGCCTTGCTGCTGCCGCCGTTCCTGCTGGGCCTCGGCCTTTTCCTGGGCACGCTCGGGATGGCGGCCGAACGGTTCCGCCGGTCGGTGCACGCCGACGAGCGTCTCGCCGTCACCGCCGGGGCCGTCCTGGCCGGCACCCGCGACATCGCCGCGACCGGTGCCGAAGAGCACGCGGCGGGCATGGTCGCCGGGCCGATCCGGGCCCAGGCCGACGCGGAGCGCGCGATCGCCGGTGTCACGGCGGCCCGCAGTCTCTGCCTGGCGGTCGGCGGCTGGGTGCCGCTGGTCGTCCTGCTCGTCGCCGGACCGTGGCTGGTCAGCCGCGGGCTCACCGCCGGGGCCGTGATGGGCGGGCTCACGTATGTCCTCATTGGACTCCAGCCGGTACTGCGCAACCTCATGACCGCCGTCGGCGGCAGCGGGCTGCGGTACACCGTCACCCTCCGCCGCATCCTCGACGCCGCCGAGCCGCCGGCCGAACCGGAGCGCCGGGCCGAGGCCGGCCGTGGCGGCGGCCTGACCGTCCGCGACCTCACTTTCGCCTACGGAGCGCACGCCGAGCCTGTGCTGCGCGGGCTCGATCTCGTCGTCGAGCCGGGTGACCACCTCGCCATCGTCGGACCCAGCGGCATCGGCAAGTCCACCCTGGCGGGGCTGCTCTGCGGGCTCCTGCGCCCCGATGCCGGCGCGGTCCTGCTCGGTGATGTCCCCGTGTCCGAGCTGTCCCCCGAACGGCTCGCCCAGGCACGAACGCTGATCCCGCAAGAGGCATACGTCTTCGCGGGCACCGTGTGGGACAACCTGACCTACTTCGCCCCGGACGCCGATCCCGAACTGGTCGCGCAAGCGGTTACCGCGATCGGCGCGGACGAACTCGTGAGGCGGCTCGGCGGCGAGGTCGTGCCGTCTGCGTTGTCGGCCGGTGAACGTCAGCTGATCGCACTGGTACGGGCCTATCTCTCACCGGCCGCGGTGGTCGTGCTGGACGAGGCGACCTGCCATCTCGACCCCGCCGCCGAACGCCGGGCGGAGGAGGCGTTCGCCCGGCGCGGCTGTACGCTGATCGTGATCGCGCACCGGATCAGCTCGGCGTTGCGCGCCCGCCGCGTGCTGGTGCTCGACGGCACCGGCGCGGCCGTCGGCGATCATCGGACGCTCGTCGAGACCTCTCCGCTCTACCGGGACCTGCTCGGTCACTGGAACCCCGATCGCCGCCTGGAGGAAGTGCCATGACCGCAGGGGAAAGCGCCGCTCAGCCGGCCCCCCGGGACGAAACGAAATGTTGCCACGGGCAGCCGGGCGAGGCCCCGGCGACCGTGCGTCCGCTCGCGCCGCTCACCGCCGAGGAGATCGCGGCCACCTCCGCGATTCTCAAGGGTGCCAAGGGACTCGGCGCCATGGTCCGGTTCATCAGCGTCGAGCTGCACGAACCGGCCAAACGGTCCGTGCTCGACGGTGTACCGGCCGGCCGCGAGGCGTTCGTCGTCCTGCGCGACCGGGACAGCCGCACCACCGTCGAGGCCGTCGTCTCGATCAGCCGCGGCGAACTCGTGTCCTGGCGCGAGGTGCCCCACGCGCAGCCGGGCTTCTCCCGCGACGAATTCGACGAGTGCGACACGGTCCTGCGTGCCGACCCCGATTTCCAGGAAGCGTTGCGGCGCCGCGGGGTCACCGACATGGAGTCGGTCGCGATCGACCTGTGGGCGGCGGGCCACACCGGCCCGGCCGAGGACCCGGCCCGGCGCCTGATGCGCCCGCAGATCTACGTGCGGCAGGGCAAGTTCGACAATCGGTACGCGCACCCGGTCGAAGGCCTGACCGTCCTGGTCGACATCGATCGGATGGAGGTCGCCGAACTCGTCGATCACGGGGTGGTGCCGATCCCGCCCCGGCACGGCAACTACATCCCGGAACTGGTCACCGGAGAGATCGACGGCTATCCGGACAACGTGCCGGCCTTCGGCGCGACCCGGACCGACCTGCGCCCGCTGGAGATCACCCAGCCGGACGGCCCGAGCTTCACCGTCGATGGGCACGAGCTGCGCTGGCAGCGCTGGCGCCTGAACGTCGGCTACACCATGCGAGAAGGCCTTGTGCTGCACCAGATCAGCTACGACGACGGCGGGCGCGAGCGGCCGATCGTGTACCGGGCCTCGATGTCGGAGCTGTACGTGCCCTATGGCGACCCGAATCCGTCGCAGCGGGTGAAGAACGCCTTCGACATCGGCGAAGGCGGCATCGGGCCGTGGCTCAACTCGCTCGCGCTGGGCTGCGACTGCCTCGGCGAAATCCGCTACCTGGACGTCGTGATGTGCGATGACGACGGCGATCCGGTGACGCTGCCGAACGCCATCTGCATCCACGAGGAGGACGACAACCTCGTCTGGAAGCACACCGACGGCAACCTCGGGCACGCGGAGACCCGCCGTCAGCGACGGCTCGTGGTCTCCTGCTGGGCCACCGCGAACAACTACGACTACGGGTTCTTCTGGTACTTCTACCTCGACGGCACCATCGAGTTCGAGGTGAAGCTGACCGGCATCGTGTCCACCGGCGCATACGAGGGCGAAGATCCGGTGTACGGCACGGTGGTGGCTCCGGGCCTGTACGCGCCGAACCATCAGCACTTCTTCAACATGCGGCTGGACATGTCCGTCGACGGAGAACACAACAGCGTGTACGAAGTGGACACTGTCGCCATGCCCGGCGCCGAGCAGCACAATGCCTTTGCCGCGCAAGGGAAGCTGCTTGCCCGGGAAAGCGAGGCGCAGCGGCTGGTCGATCCGCTCGCCGGTCGCAATTGGACAGTCGTGAATCCGTCGGTGCGCCACCACACCGGACGCCCGGTCGGCTACCAGCTGATGCCGGGCACGAACGTCCTGCCGCTGGCACAGGCCGGATCCCAGACGAGCCGGCGCGCGGGCTTCGCCTACCGGCATCTGTGGGTCACCGCCTACGATCCGGCGCAGCGCTATGCCTCCGGCGAGTACCCCAACCAGCGTCCCGGCGACGACGGCCTCGCCGAATACGCGAAGGCCGACCGGCCGCTCGTGGACACCGATGTCGTCCTCTGGTACACGTTCGGCACGAACCATGTCCCCCGCCCGGAGGACTGGCCCGTGATGCCGGTGTCCAAGGTGGGCTTCCACCTCAAGCCGGTCGCCTTCTTCGCCGCGAACCCCGCACTCGACCTCCCGCGCCCCGGACACCACGGCTGAAAAGCTGTGAAGGGTCCCTTCACGGACTCAGAGTCCGTGAAGGGACCCTTCACAGCCCTGTCCCGAAGACGCGCGGACTACGGCTGCAGGATCACGGGGAATGCCCTCGGCGCGTGGACGTGCACGCTGCGCCGGAACGTCAGCTCCTCGTCCGGAGCGGCGGCCCGCAGGTTCGGGAAGCGGTCGAACAGCGCCGGCACGGCGACCTCCGCCTCCAGCCGGACGAGTGCCGCCCCGAGGCACCGGTGGATGCCGTGGCCGAACGCGACGTGTCCGGCGGTGTCGCGATCCGGGTCCAAAGTGGACGCATCGGGGAACCGGCGGGGGTCGCGGTCGGCGGCTCCGGTCGAGAGGGTGACCGACGCGCCGCGCGGGATCCGGACCCCGTTGATCTCCAGGTCTTCGGTGGCGAACCGCAGCGAGGCGTTGAGGGCGGGTGAGATCCAGCGCAGCAGCTCCTCGATCAGGTTCGCCGCCGTGTCCGGCTTCAGCCGCTCGCGCGCGGCGGGGTCGGCCAGCAGGGCCCGCACGGAGTTCGTGATGAATACCGCCGACGTCTCGTGGCCGGCCATCAGCAACAGCATGGCCATCGCGACGATCTCGATGTCGGACAGGTGTTCACCGCCCTCGGAGGCCTCGATGAGCCCCGACAGCAGCGCGTCGTCCGGATCCTTGCGGCGCAGCGCGACGAGCCCGCTCAGATAGTCCGCCAGCTGGGCCGACGCGCGGATCAGTTCGGGTTCGGGGCACTCGTCGATCAGCACCGTCGACCAGTGGGCGAAGTCCTCGCGGTCCAGTTCCGGTACGCCGATCAGCTCGCAGATCACCTCCATCGGCAGCGGAATCGCATAGCGCGCCACGAGGTCCACGGGTTCACCGGTGGGCAGCTCGGCGAGCAGGGACTTGGCGATCGCCTCCACGCGAGGACGCAACTCGGCCACCCGCCGTACGGTGAACGCCTGGGTGACCAGCCGGCGCAGCCGCGTGTGGTCGGGCGGGTCGAGCGAGGTGAGCATGTGCGACATGGGCGCGGGCAGCCCCGGTGGCGCGAGTGCGCGTTCCTCCTCCGACAGCGCGGCGCGGTAGTCCTTCGCCAGACGCGGGTCGGCGAGCCCGGCACGCACGTCGGCGTAGCGGGTGACGAGCCAGGTCGGCCCCGTCTCGAACGTCACCTCGCGCACCGGAGTGTGCTCGCGGGCGTACTCCAGCGCGCGGTGCGGGTCCTGCCAGTACAGCTCCATGAAATCCGTGTCGTTCATGGGGTCACTTCTTTACCGCGGTCGCGCTCATGCCCGGCCCCTGGTGGTGCGCCCACCGTGGGCCGTCGCCCTTGGGCTCGTCGCCGAGCACGGTGACCCGGCGGCCGACCCGGCGCGCCGAATAGTCGTTGACGGCGTAGTGCTGGGTGGCGCGGTTGTCCCAGACCGCGACCGCGCCCTCGTTCCACCTGAAGCGGCATACCCGCTGCGGGCTTTCGGACACGGTGAACAGGTGCGCCAGCAGCGCCTCGCTTTCCCCGGCCGTCAGCTGCGGAATGCGCTGGGTGAACATGCGATTGACATAAAGCGAACGCCTGCCGGTTTCCGGGTGAACGCGCACAACGGGGTGCTCGGCCTCGCTGCGGAACGATCCGTAGGCGAACCCGTGCAGCGCGGTGAGGCCGTCGACCAGTTCCCGGATCGGCTCGGACAGCGCCTCGTACGCCAGATACTGGTTGCTCCACATCGTGTCGCCCCCGACTTCCGGCGACTGCAGGATCTGCAGGACCGAGGCGATCGGCGGCGACTGCGCGTAGGTGACATCGGTGTGCCACACATCGGCCTTGGCCCCCGCGTCGGAGTCGAGGACCACGATCTCCTCGTGCTCGGGCAGCTTGGGCAGGAACTGGTGCACCTCCAGCTGCCCGAAACGGCTGCCGAACGCCTTGTGGTCGGCGGGGGTGAGCCCGGCCTCGTCACGGAAGAACAGCACCAGGTGTTCGAGCAGCAATTGGTGGATCCGACCGAACAAGGCGTCGTCGACGTCGGCGAGGGCAATGCCGCGGACCTCGGCCCCCAAGGCCCCGGTGAGGGGACGGACATCCAGAGAACTCATTTTTCACCCATTCCTGAGAGCCATTCCGCGCACTGCGGAACGGATGCTGCAACTACGGCCGGAACCTTGCCGACGACGGTTTTCCGTGCCATCTTTCAGGGCAATACCGACTCCACCTCCGGGGCATTCCCGAAAGGACCACCTTGACCAGCGAGACCAGTGAGACCACCGGAACCGCCGCGCTCGCCGCGCTCGTCGACCTCGCCACGCCGTTCGCGGTACGGACCGCGGTCGCGCTGAGGCTGCCCGAGCTGATCCGCGACGGGCACACCACGACCGACGCGCTGGCGCAGGCGTCCGGCACCGATCCGGACGCGCTGGCCCGCCTGCTGCGCCACCTCGTGGCGGTCGGCCTGTTCGCCGAGCCCGCGCCGGGCGAGCACGCGCTCACCGGCGTTTCCCGGGCGCTGCTGGACGAATCCCACGCGCTGCTGCGGTCGTGGCTCGACGCCGAGGGCCCCGGCCAGAAGATGGACCTGGCCTACAGCGGGATGCTGCACGCGGTCCGCACCGGCCGGTCGGCCTACGGTGCCGTGCACGGCAAGGACTTCTGGTCGGATTACCGCGAAGACGAGGACCTGCGGACGTTCTTCGGCGCGACGATGGCCGGGTTCGCTTGGCAGACCGGACCGGAGGTCGCCGCCCGCTACGACTGGAGTGCCGTGTCGAGCGTGATCGACGTCGGTGGCGGCACCGGGGCATTGCTGGCGGCCGTGCTGAAGGCGCACCCGCACCTGGGCGGCGCGGTGCTGGACCTGCCCGAGGTCCGGCCGGAGGCCGAGGAGTTCCTCGCCACGCTCGGCGGCCGGGCGAAGTTCGTCGGCGGCAGCTTCTTCGACCCGCTGCCCACCGGCCACGACGTGCTGATCG
The DNA here is from genome assembly GCF_003600245.1 of Amycolatopsis panacis. Classification (NCBI taxonomy): domain Bacteria; kingdom Bacillati; phylum Actinomycetota; class Actinomycetes; order Pseudonocardiales; family Pseudonocardiaceae; genus Amycolatopsis; species Amycolatopsis panacis. Next base: position 6,591 of record NZ_QZFV01000101.1, on the reverse strand, counting down.
TCTCGCGCGTGCTGACCGACTGGCCCGATGCGGACGCCACCCGGATCCTGACCCGGTGCGCGGAGGCGGCCGGCGAAGGCCGCGTGCTCGTGGTGGAGGTGCTCGCCGGTGCCGAGCACGCCAAGAACAACTCGTCGTTCGACCTGCAATCGCTGACCCTGCTCGGCGGCCGGGAACGCCGTCCGGAGGACTTCGACGGGCTCGCCGCGCCCGCCGGTCTCGTCCGGCGAGGACGGATCGACGGGGAGAACGGGCTGGTGGTCCTGGAGTACGCCCGCGCGTGACCGGCCCGTCCTGTTTCCCCGGCGCTTTCCGGGGAAACAGGACGGCGAACCGGTGATCGACCACAGTGGACTCATCGGGCCGGTTCCCGGGCCTCGGCGGGGCGCACCCAGGAGGGCAGCCGGGTGGCGCGCGGGTCGGGCACCAGCCCGATCTGGTGCAGCCGGTCCAGCGGCGTCAACTTGCGCACTCCGAGCCCCGACATCGTGTGCATGACCTCGTGCCGGATCCGGTCGTTGGCCCCCGTGCCCGACAGCGCGCGCCGGCCGACCCACGACCGGGTCGTGATCATCCGCGCGGCATTGTGGCTGGTCCGGCCGATGTGCGCGAGATCGGCCCGGCGCGCCTCGTCATAGCGGCGCAACGCGTGGTCGAGGACGCCTGCGGCCAGCGTTCCGCCCTGGCGCACCATCGTGGCCAGCCCGTGCGCATCGGCGATCGCGCTGTTCATGCCCTGCGCCGCCATCGGGTGCACGGAGTGGCCGCTCTCCCCCACCAACGCGATTCCCGGCGCCACCAAGGTGTTCGCCATCGACCGGGACACCGGCAGCACCTGCCGTCGCGCCAGCCCCGCCCGAAACGACGCGGCCAGCGGTGCCAGGCCGGCGCATCCGTCGAGCACCCGGTCCGCCCACGCGCCCAAGCCGTCCTGGCCGACCCCGCGCAACTCGTCCGGCGCGACCTGCACATAGAGCCGGACCCGACGTCCCGGCAGCGGATAGTGCAGCCGCAACCCGCCGTCGCCGACGTAGGCCGAGAAGTCGGGCTCGATCTCGTCGACGTCGTGCAGTTCGAAGGCTGCCAGGCGATGTGGGTAGTCGCGGCGCTCGGCGCTCAGCCCGGCCGCCGTGCGCAGGCGGGAGGAGACGCCGTCCGCGGCAACGAGGAGCGCCGCGGGGATGTCGCCGTCGTCGCATCGCACGCCGGTCACCCGGCCACCGGACCGCAACAATTCACGGACGCGCACGCCCCGGCGCACCTCGACACCGGCGGGGAGCGCGTCGGTCAGTGCGTCGAGAATCGCCTGATAGTCGTGGGCCAGCAGCCACGACTGCGCGGCCGGAAGCCGGCTGTAGTCGAGCACCATGCGCGGCGAGCCGTCCGAGGCACGGGCGACCAGGCGTGACAGCCGCATCGCACCGGCTGCTTCGAGCCGTTCGGTCACGCCCCATTCGTCCAGGATCGCCAGCGAGCCCGGCTGCAGCACCTCGCCCTTGGCCACCGGCGCGGGCACGGATTGCTTCTCCAGCACCAGAACCCGCTGCCCCAACCGGCCCAGTGCACAAGCGGCGGCCAGGCCCGCCACCCCGGCGCCGCAGACGACGACCTCCGGCCGGCTCATCGGGCCACCGCCCGATAACGGCCCAGCGCACGCAACGCCATGCCGTTCGTGAAGCCCGGGTTGGCGTAACGGCTGACCCACCGGACGTACTCGTGCACCGGCTCGGGAGTCCACCCGCCCTCGGCGACGCGGGTGTCGAGCAGCCAGCGCACCCCGGACGCCACCTCGGCCGGCTCCTCCCCCGCCGCCAGCAGCGCCGACACCGCCCAGCCCGTCTCCTCGGCGGTGCCTGCGACGCCGTGACCATCGCCCCACGAGCCGTCGTCGTTGCGCGTCCTGATCAGCCACGACCGTGCCCGCCGCGCGACCGGGTCTCCTGCTTTGCCGCAGTGGGCGAAGGTCTCCAGCACCGCCGCGGTACCCATCGTGTGCTCGCGGTACCAGACCGACTCGTAGCTGCCATCGGGCCGCTGCGCCCGGCCCAGCCACCGCAACGCCCGGCGAATCCGCTGGTCGCCTACAGGCACGCCCGCGTCGAGCAGGGCGTCGACCGCTTGGGCTGTCGTCATCGGGCACGGACCGCTGTTGACGACCTTGGTGTTGCGTACGCAGAGCCCCCACGAACCGCGGCTGTCCTGGCGATTGCCGAGCCACGCCGCACCGACGCGCACGGCTTTGTCCTGTCCACTGCCCGGCAGCTTCGCCAGCACGGAGACGATCTCGCCGGTCTCCAGCACCGCGGGCCAGCCGTGCGCCCCCGACCAGCCCCAGAACCCCGGTGGGCAAGCGAAAGCGAGAAACGGCCGACGCTGTTGCAGGCGCACGAACAGGTCCCGGGACAGCTCCAGCCGGGGGTCATCGCGATAGCCCGCCTCGATCAGGCCGCGCACCGAGTACATCGTCCAGGCGCCGTCCAGCGGGGTCGTCGCCCATGAACCGTCCGGATCCATAGTGCGCCGGAACCACTGCACGGCCGCGTCGACCATGTCCTGCCCCAGCCCGGCTCGTGCGAGGCCGATGCAGACGAGCCCGGTCACCCAGGCGTCCTCCGACCAGGAGCCGGCGGAGCCTTCGTGCTCGAAGGCCTGCCGGATGACCCGCAGCGCGTTCGGCTCCGCACGGCGGGCCAGCGTCCGCTGCACCCGCGTCAGCGGACGGTGCCGGGTCTGCGCGAGCCCTAGTGCCGAGGCCATCGGCAGCCGCACGTCGAACAGCCGCCGGTACAAGCCCGGGACCAGCGCGAGTTCCAGCGGGAACCGGCGCATCCGCTGCGGGGAGAGCCAACCTGCGAAGCCGTAGAACTGGCGGCACCACATCACGACCTCCGGATGCGGGATCGCCTCCAGGCCGCCGTAGTCCGCCATCCACCGTTGCCCGTCGGCGACCTCCGCGGCGTTGCCCTCCGGGTCGATCAGGTGCAACGCCGCCGCCGACACCGCGGTCGTGCCCGGTTCGCTCGGCAGCCCGGGCACCAGCGCCCAGCCGCCGTCCTCGTTGCGCGTGCGGCGCAACCGGTCCACGCCCGCCGCGATCAGGTCCGCGGCGCCGCCGGGATCCGCGAAGTGCAGCGCGGTGATCGCACCCGCGGTGGCGAGCGTCGAGCGCAGGCTGCTCGCCCCGTAGTCGAACACCCCGTCCGGACGCTGGGCTCCGAACAGTGCCTGCGCCCCCGCGGAGATGGCGGTGTCCAGCTCCTCCACCGTGCCGGTGTGGACCGAGGTCATGGCCTCTCTCCCTTCTTCGGTGTCTCATCCGGGAATTCGTGCCGTGACCGCATCCGGCCCTGCAGGACGAGGGAAAAGACGAGCGCCGGCACCAGTACCGGCACGGCGACGCCGAGACCGGCCGCACCCGCCACCACGGCCGAAGTCAGCACCAGCCGTTCGGCGACCAGCAGCTCGTGCGAGCGGAGAGCCCGCCTCGCAGTCAACGATGCGGGCCGCGCCACCGACAGCGCACAGCCGCCGATCACCACGGCGACGGCCACCAGCGTGAGCTGCGCACCGGGCTGCTCGGCGACCAGCGCGCCGGCACCGACCGCGGCCGTTCCTGCCACCCACAACACGGCAGCGAGCCGGACCGCCGCCGTGACGCCGTGACGCACCGGGACCGACTGGTACCCGCCTGCCCGGTCGCCGTCGACGTCCCGCACCGTGCCGATCAGGTTGGACGCGGTGTCGTGCAAGAGAAAACCCATGGCCACCGGCAGCAGCTCCAGCGGTGGCCAGGGCACGGCGGTCATCGCGCCGATCGCCAGCGCCAGCGCCGACAACACCCCCCGGCTGAGGTTTCCGCTCAGCCCCAGGCGTTTGAACACCGCGCTGTAGGCGACGATGCCACTCATCGCCACCGCGAAGATCGGCAGGATGCGCCAGTTCAGCGCGACCGCGATGGCCAAGGACGCCACCGCACAGCCGATTCCCGCGGCCAGCGCCACGGACGGCGGCATCCGGCCGGACGGAATCGGCCGCTGTGGCTTCGCGATCGCGTCCAGGTGGCGGTCGAGGTGGTCGCCGAGGTAGTGCCCCGAGAGCCAGCCCAGCACCGGGGTCAGCACCGCGACCGCGATTTCAGCCGGGCGCCGGCCCCCGGCGACCAGCACCCCGGCGAGCCCGAGCAGGGCCGGGTAGCACGTCGTGTACGGCCGCCAGGTCTCCCAGTGCGCCGCCACCCTCCCCCTCGCCCGGCGGGTGACACCGGGCGCGCGCGCCTCAGTGGTCACGGTCGACGGCGATCTCGGCGATCCGTGAAAGCCGTTCCGCGGCAACGGTTCCCGGCAACTCGGGCAGGCGCGCCACCGCGATGCGGGAGCGCTCGCGCGCGAGGCTGCGGGCGGTGCTCAGCGCACCGCTGCCGACCACCGCGTGCCGCAGCGACTCCAGTGTCTCGGCCGGATCGAGCGTGCCGGACAGCGCTATCTCGACGGCTTCCCGGTGCTCCCTGCGGCCGTCGCGGTGCGCGATCAGCACCGGCCAGGTCGGCCGGAGATTGGCCGCGTCGCTGACATCGGGCTTGCCGGATTCGCCGGAGTCCAGGTACGGCAGGAGATCGTCGTACATCTGGAAGGCCACGCCGATGTGGTGGCCGTAGTCGCCGAGCAGGTCGGCCTGCTCGGCGGAGCCGCCGCCGAGCAGCGCCCCCGCCCGGCAGGCGGCCCGGAACAACGCAGCCGTCTTCAACGCGGCGACGTCGAGATAATCCTCCAGCCGGCTGCCCGGCCCGGCGGCGGACGGCGGCGTCATCAACGACTCCAGCACCTGTCCCCGGCACAGATCACCGCCCGCGCGGGCGAACTCGTCGACGACCGCCACCACGACCTCGGCCGGTGCGGGACACTCGGCGACCGCCGCGAACAGGTCGAACAGCAGTGCATCGCCGGTCACGATCGCGTCTGCCACGCCGTAGCGCGCCTGCACCGAGGGACGGCCGCGGCGCAGCTCGTCGCCGTCGATGATGTCGTCGTGCACCAGCGACGCCACGTGCAGGTGCTCGACCGCCACCGCCGCGGGAAGCGCCGTCTCGGCGACTCCGCCGACCGCCTCCGCCGACGTGACCAGCATCAATGGGCGCAGCAGCTTGCCCGGCATGGCCATGGCATAGTGGGTCAGCTCGCCGAACCGGTCTTCGGACGGGGAACGCCGGCGGACCAAGGCGCCGCGGATCACCTCCGAGCGGTCGCCGGCCTGCAGCGCCTCGCTCATCATGCCGGTCATTGCACGGCCTCCGGGACCAGCGGTCTTCCGGCGAACACGCGGGCCGCAGCGAGCACCGCGTCGTTGGCCTCCGGCAGACCGGTGCTCACGCGGACGCCACCGGCGACCTCCCGCACGATCACCCCGCTCGCGGCGAGATGGGCCATGAACTCCTGATTGCGCGGCCCCAGACGCACCCACACGTAGTTCCCGCCGCTGGGCGGGACATCGAAGCCGAGCGCGACTAGCCCCGCGTGGACCCGGTCCCGTTCTTCGGCCACTTCAAGGCATTGCGCACGCATACGATCGCCGGCGTCGAGCGCCGCCAGCGCTGCCGCTTGGGCGACGGTGGGCACACGGTAGAACGGCGTCGTCCGACGCAGCGGCCCCACCACCTCTTCCACTCCGGTGAGGTAGCCGACGCGCAGGCCGATCAAGCCGTGCGACTTGGAGAAGGTCCGTACCACCGCCAGGCGCGGATCGGGCACCGTTGTCACGTCGCCGATCGCGGCCGGGTCGGCGAACTCCCGATACGCCTCGTCGACCAGCAGGAGCACGTGCGGCGGCAGGGCGTCGAGCAAGGATTCGAGCCACGGCACGCCGAGTACTTCCCCGGTGGGATTGTTCGGGTTGCACACCAGCACGACGCGGGTCCGCTCGGTGACCGCCGCGGCGACAGCGGCGAGATCCTGCCGGTCGTCGGCGTCACCCGGCACCGCGACCGGCTCGGCTCCCGCATTCCGGATCAGCAGCGGATAGAGGTCGAACGACGGCCATGTGTGCACCACGGTCGCCCCGGGTGCACAGTGCGCGGACAGGAACTGCTGGAGCAATGCCGCGGAACCGGCCCCGGCGACGACCCGGCCGGGCGCCGTGCCGAGTTCGGTGGCCAGCCGCTGTTCCAGGCGCGCGGCCAGCGCGTCGCCGGTCACGTTGACCGCGGCGAGCGACCCCTCCAGAGCCTCCCGGACCCCCGGCAGCATAGGCCAATGATTCTCGTTCAACGACAATTGATGAGTAATTCGACTCAACTCTGCGAACCTTCCCGAGCAGCGGGGCCCCGAGCCTAGGAGCACCACCAAGAGAACGTCAATACTCCTGGCCACGGAACTTAAATTCTGGAAAAATGTAATCGCGCACGCTGACAACAGCTATTAAATTGCTGCGACGCAAATAGGCAAGCTCCCGAAAAGGAGTGTGCCCGTAGAGGCACACTCTGGGCGACGAAAGGTCATGCCCGGACCGAGCCACCCGGCGGGCCGCTATCCTCGGGTCGCCGCACCCCCCGGAAGGCTGTGAAGGGTCCCTTCACGGACTCAGAGTCCGTGAAGGGAC
>NZ_QZFV01000100.1:0-50503 GCF_003600245.1 Amycolatopsis panacis | reverse complement strand
ACCGTTTTCGGGTCTGTGAAGGGACCCTTCACAGACTCAGAGTCCGTGAAGGGTCCCTTCACAGACCTCTACACCGACTTTGCCGGAACCCTGGCCCCAGAGTCCGTGAAGGGACCCTTCACAGCCTTAAGAACCCCGCGTAAGGGAGAGCCCTGCTGCCCGGCCAGGGGTGGCGGGGGAGCAGGGCTCTCGGGTACGTCTGCGGTCAGGCGAGGCCGCCGGGGTGGTGCATCGCCCCGGCGGCCTGGATCACCTGGCTACCGGCGCGCCACCGGCGACGTTCGCCGGGGGTGCCTCGGGGGCGCGCAGCTTCTCGCCCTCGACGTCGATGTTCGGCAGGATCCGGTCCAGCCAGCGCGGGATCCACCAGGCCCGCTTGCCGAGCAGGGCCATGGTCGTCGGCATGATGATCATGCGCACCAGGAAGGCGTCGAACACGATCGCCGCGGCCATCGAGAAGCCCAGCAGTTTCAGGAACGTCTCCGAGGACAGCGTGAAGCCGGCGAACACCGAGACCATGATCAACGCGGCGGCGGTGATCACACGCGCCCCGGCGCCGTAGCCGGTCCGGATCGCGTCGATCGGGGAGGCTCCGTGGTGGTATTCCTCCCGCATCCGGCTCACCAGGAACACCTGGTAGTCCATGGCCAGCCCGAACACGATACCGATCAGGAAGATCGGCGCGAACACCATGATCGGGCCCTGGTCCTCCGGTTTGATCCAGCCCAGCCAGCCCTTCTGGAAGACCCCGACGGTGGCGCCGAAGGTCGCCGCGACCGAGAGCAGGAAGCCGAGCGAGGCGACCAGCGGGATGATCACCGACCGGAAGACGATCATCAGCAGGATGAACGCCAGGCCGACGACCACCAGCAGATAGATCGGCAGCTTGTTGGTGAGTGCGCTGGAGAAGTCCGCGTTGATCGCCGCCGAGCCGCCGACACCGACGTAGGCACCGGTCGCCTTGGTCACATCGGAGGCGGCCGACCGGATCTCGCCGAGCAGATCCCTGGTCTCCGGGGTGGAGGGGCCGTTCTGCGGGATGACCAGGAACTGCGCGGCGTCCTGCGCGGTGTTCGGGATCGGGCCCACCACGCCGTGCTCGGCGATGTGGCCGAGACCGCCGATCCGCTCCTGCACCTGCTTGGCCGCCGTGGCCATGCCGGTCGGGTCCTGCGCGCTCACCACGACGATCAGCGGTGAGGACTTCCCGGCGCCGAAGGCTTCCCGCTCGATCAGGTGCGCGGGCTTGTCCTGACTGGACGTGCCGTCCAGCCCGAGCTGGATCTGGGTCACCGGGATCGCCGCCACGATCAGCGCCGCCGCGGTGATGATCAGGTACGGCAGCGGGTGCTTGGTCAGCGCGACGCCCACCTTGTGCCCGATGGTCGGGCCCTTCGACCGCTCCGGCGTCCACAGCAGCGGGATCCGGGGCTTGAACACGATGCCCTTGAACAGGCCGAGCAGCGCCGGCAGCACGGTCAGCGAGACCAGCACGGCCATCACCACCGTGACGGAGGCGCCGAGACCCATCTGTCCCAGGAAGGTCAGTCCGGTCAGGTTGAGCGCGACGAGCGCGATCACCACGGTCGCGCCGGCGAACACCACGGCGGAGCCGGCGGTGCCGACCGCGACGCCCGCCGCATGGGCCCGGTCCTTGGTCCTGGTCACCTCCTGCCGATATCGGGAGATGACGAAGAGCGAGTAGTCGATGCCGACTGCGAGCCCGATCATCGTCGCCAGGCCGGTGGTCGAGGTGCCCAGGGTCAGGAATGCGGTGCCGATCGAGATGACCGAGGTGGACACGACGATGCCCATGATCGCCGCGCCGAGCGGCATCGCGGCGGCGAGCAGCCCGGCGAAGGTGATGATCATCACCAGGATCGCGACCGCGATACCGATCAGCTCGGAGGGCGGCTCGACGACCTTCGGGCTCACCGGACCGGCGCTCTCGACGGTCAGCCCGGCGTCGCGGCCGATCTTCTTGGCCTCGGTGACGGCGTTCACCGTCGCGTCGGTGACGCCGCTCTCGGCGCCGTGCATCTTGGCGTCCAGCGTGAACTTGATGATCGCCACGGTGCCGTTGTCGGTCATCGACTGGGCGGCGGCCGGCCCGGTGGTCGGGTCGATGATCTTGGCGCGCTCGGCCGGGACGAGCTGAGGGATCTCCTGCAGCTTCGCGACCATCTTCTCGACCGCGTCGTGGTGGGCGCCGGTGTCCAGGCGCTGACCGTCGTCAGCCTTCAGGATGATCTTCGCGGGCTGCCCCTCCGCGGCCTTGCCTTCGGGGAACTTTTCCGTGAGGGTGTTCTGCGCGGTGACCGACGGGCTGTCCGGCAGCTTGAAATCGTCCTTGAAGGGCTTCTCGATCTTGTCCCCGAGTGCGCCGAGCGCGATGATCGCGAGTATCCAGAGGGCCAGTACCGCCCACCATCGGCGATAGGAGAACTTTCCTATCTTATATAAGAATGACGCCATAGGTGTCCTCCGTGTTTCCCGGGCGCGCTCGTGGAGAGAGAATCGCCTTGTGCCTGTGAGATCCTGGTGGCACGATACCCCGAGGCGAGCTGCGGCTACGCCGGGCATACCCTTATCCAGTTTGTGGTGAGCTATGCCCTCACGGCACACCTCAATGGTTGACCGTGCCGCTGGGGCAGGCCATAGCTTAGCCACATGAATTCCCCGCTACCGCCGATTTCCGGAGAGTGTCACCCGGTCGTGGCACCCACTCCCGTTCGAGGAGGGCGCAGTACCGCCCCCGACCTGGCGCGCGGCCTGATGCTGGCGCTCATCGCGGTCGCGAACGTGCCGTATTTCATCCTGGGCCGGCCGCATGTGGCCGGAGCGCACGCCCAGAGCGACAACCCGGCCGATCTGGTCGCGCAGACGTTGACCATCGCCGGTGTGGACAGCCGTGTTTACCCGATGTTCGCCTTCCTGTTCGGCTACGGCATCGTCCAGCTCTACCGGCGCCAGCTCGCCTCCGGGGCCGAGCCCGCCACCGCGCGCAGGCTGCTGCGCCGGCGGCACTGGACCATGCTCCTCTTTGGACTCCTGCATGCGGCACTGCTGTGGCACGGCGACATCCTCGCCACCTATGCCCTCGCCGGGCTCGTGCTGGTATGGCTCTTCCTGAAGCGGAGCGATCGTTCTCTCAAGATCTGGGCCGGGGCGTTCCTCTCCGTGCCGGCGCTGCTGCTGGTGGCGTCCTTTGTGGGCGTCTCGATGGGCGACGGGTCCACTGTGGGCGGTTTCGGTTCGAGTGGACCGGTGGACACCAATGAGGCCGAGGGCTTCTTCAACGCCATGGGTGTCCGGCTCGAAGCCTGGGGCGTCTACACCATTCCGATCGCGCTGTTCACCATGATCATCCCGACCGCGATTCTGCTGGGCATGGTCGCCGCTCGTCGCCGGCTGCTCGACGAACCCGCCGATCATGTTCCGCTGTTGAAACGGATCGCGGTGATCGGACTCTCGATCGGCTGGGGAACCGGGCTGCTGATGGCTCTGCAGAATCTCGACATACTGGGTCTCGATCGTAAATTCGACCCGGTATTGGTGTCGCTGCACATGCTCGGCGGGGTTTTCGGCGGAATGGGTTACATCGCGGTTTTCGGGCTGATTTCCGTTCGCCTCGAGCGTCTCCGCGAATCGCCGCGGCCCGGTTCGTTCACCTGGGCGGTCCAGGCGCTCGGAAAACGATCACTGACCGGCTATCTGTGCCAATCGCTGATCTTTTCGCCGATTTTCGCCGCCTGGGGCCTCGGGCTGGGTGAACACCTGTCCAGCTGGTCCGCCGTACTGCTGGCAGTCTTCGCCTGGCTGGTCGGCCTGCTCATCGCCGCGAAGCTCGAAGGAGCCGGGCAACGCGGCCCGGCCGAATGGGCTCTGCGACGAGTCGCCTACCCGAAGTAGCCTGTCCCGGTGCCGGCGGGGCCGCACGGCCCCGCCGGCACCGGCCGAGAGAGAGGTTCCGTTCATGGCCCTGCCCAGGTACATCCCCGTAGAGGAAATGCTGGCCCTGCCCGCATTCAGCAGCCCGCAGGTCTCCCGTGACGGGACCCGCCTGGCCTATCTCGCCCCCGCCAACGGGTGTCTCAACCTCTGGATCCGCGGGATCGAGGAGGAGCACGCGGACGCCGTGTGCGTGACGCGGGAAAAGCGTAGTATCTCGACCTTCTCCTGGTGCTCGGACTCGCGTACGCTGCTCTATCGTCAGGACACCGACGGCAATGAGGACTGGCACTATTTCCGGGCCGGTCTCGACGACCCGGATGCCGAGCCGTTCGATCTCACGCCGCTGGCGCCGGGCTGCCGGGTGATCGCCGCCTCCGAGGACGGGGGAACGGTGCGCGCGGTGATGAACCCGCGCTATCTGTTCTTCGACGCCTTCGACATCGATCTGGCGACCGGGGAAACCACGCTGGTGCGGGAATCTTCGGACATTATGCGCAATTACACCGATATGGACGGCACGCGCGGGTTTCTCAGCGGGCAGGCCGCGGACGGCACGCTGGAGTACTACGCGGTCGACGACCAGGAGACCGGCGCGATGCGCCTGGTGCACACCGAGGACGGTCCGTCCTTCCCCACCGGCCAGTATCCGTTCCACGTCTCGGCCGACCAGCAGACGCTGATCCTGGCCTCGCACTGGGGCGATTCGGACGCGCTGCGGCTGATCAGCATCGACCACGCCACCGGCGAGAAGACGGTGCTCGCCGAGAAGCCGGGGCGCAGCGTGTGCTGCCTCGGCGTCTACGCGGACGACTTCGGCAAGCCGCCGTCGCTTTTCATCAGTCCGCGCACCTCGGAGATCATGGCGGTGCGCTTCGCCGGGGACCGGCCCGAGATGGTCCCGCTGACGCCGCACTTCGCCGAGGTCCACGCCGAGCTGATGAAGCTCGCCGACGGCGGTGAGCTGGGCTGGGTCACCTGTGACGACGACGAGCAGGTCTGGACGGCGACCTTCATCCACGACGACCGGTCCGGCCTGTCCTACCGCTACGACCACCGCACGCGGACCAGCGTGCTGCTGCACGATCCGGGCAGCGGCGAGGAGTTCGGGAAGACCCGGGCGATCAGCTTCACCGCTCGCGACGGTCTGCCGCTGCACGCCTTCCTCACCCTCCCGCCCGGAGTCGAACCGAAGGGCCTGCCGCTGATCGTCAAGGTCCACGGCGGCCCTTGGCTGCACGACTACTGGGGGTTCAACGGCGAGGTGCAGCTGCTGGCCAACCGCGGCTACGCGGTGCTGCAGGTGAACTACCGTGGTTCGACCGGCTATGGCAGCCGCCACATCAAGGCGGGTATCAAGGAGTACGGCCGCGGGATGAACGACGATCTCGTCGACGGGTGCGAATGGGCGGTCGGTGAGGGGATCGCCGATCCGGCGCGCCTGGGTATCTTCGGTACCTCACAAGGCGGGTACCTGACGCTGACCGCCCTGTGCAACACGCCGGACTACTTCGCGGCGGCGGTCGACGACGTGGGCTTCTCCAGCATCCCCGCCCTCCTGGGTGACCAGCCCGAGTGGGTCAAGCCGACCCAGATCAACAACTTCCTCGCCTACTGCGGCGACCCGGCCGACCCCGACGATCTCGCCGACATGCTGAGCCGCTCGCCGGCCACCATGATCGACCGGATAGAGACCCCGCTGCTGGTCATCGCCGGTGCGCAGGACCCGCGCGTGCAGCTCACCGAGCCTCAGGCGATCGTCGACGGGCTACGCGAGCGCGGCGTCGAAGTGGGCTACTTCGTCGCGGAGGACGAAGGGCACGGCTTCAAGAACCCCGTGAACATCAACCGGATGTGGCACCTCACCGAGGAGCACTTCGCGCAGCATCTCGGGGGGCGCCGAGGCTAGGCGAGCAGTTTCCGCAGTCCGGCGATGCCGCCGGCGTACACGTCCTCGGCGAACGTGCGATCGAGTTTCGCCACCTGGTCGGCGTCGGCGTCGTACTCGGCCCACCATTCGACGAAGGCTTCGCCGGTGTCGGTGATGGGGCAGACCCGGACTGTGGAAACGTATCGGCGGACTCCGAACGGGTTCGCCCCGTCGAACGCGTAGGTGAGGCTGCGGCCGGGGTCGTCCAGCGCGAGCAGCCGTTCGTCGAATGGGTCCCCGCCGGCGGCGAACGTCAGCCGCCGGACGGCCCCGACCTGCCCGTCGACACCTTCGACCAGTTCGGCGTGCCCGATCGCCGGGGCGAAGGCGGGCAGGTCGCCGAAGGCGCGGATCCGGGCCCAGACCTCGTCGGCGGAGGCGGCGACGATTCCACTGGCGTAGGGGCGAGGCATGGGCACTCCCAGCTGTCGGTCCGGTGATCGGTTGTGCAGCACAAGTGTTCTCGGCACAGGCGGGTCGCAACAGCGGCTCAACGGGGGATCAGCGAGACGGCTCGTCAGGCCAGTACTGCGTGCAGGAGCCGCGCCAGCTCGGCCGCGTCGGGTGGGCTGCCGTCGGCGATGTGCTGCACGAAGTAGCCGTCCACGGCCGCTGCCCAGGCGGCTGCGCGGGCGGGATCGGCGGTGTGGGTGCGGGCCGTGGCGGCGAGCAGGTCGAGCCAGAGGCGAGCGGACTCGCGAGTCTCCGGCTGTCGGCCGGCGCGCAGGTAAAGCTCGTAGCGGGCCTTGACGGCGGAGCTTTCTTCCTCGAACAGGCGTACCAGTTGCCGGGCGAAACCGGGGACGGTCGCGGTGCCGGGGGATTCCATCGTGGTGATGAGTTCGTCGGTGCCGCTGCGCAGGGTGGCGGCGAGCAGGTCGCCGGTGGAGGCGAAGTGGTGGGAGACCGCGCTGCCCGGCAGCCCGGCCTCGGTGGCGATGGACCGGTGGGTCACGCCGGTGACGCCGTCGCGGGCGATCACCCGCACGGTGGCGGCGATGAGCAGCGCGCGCCGGCGTGCTCCGCGTTGTGCCCGGCCGTCTTCAGGATTCATGCTGCACCATAAACGGTGACGACCCCGGCCACGATCAGCCCGAGCCCGATCAGGTGGGTGCGGCTGAGCCGGTCGCCGAAGAACACCACGCCGCCGAGCGCGGCGCAGGTGATCCCGGCGCCGCTCCAGATCCCGTAGCCCACCGCCAGCGGCAGGCCCGCCTGCAACGCGCGGGACATCAGCGCCACCGACACCCCGATCCCGGCGAGCGCGGCGACCACCCAGCCCCGGCGGCGCAGCCCGTCCGCCGCGCGGATGGCGGTGATCCCGGCGACCTGCGCCGCGACCGACGCGCTCAGCAGCAGCACCGTCACGACGCGGTCTCCGGCCGCTGCAGGGCGGCGACCCCGGCGGCGATCAGCAGGATCCCGCCGGCCTGGGCGAGCGACACCGGCTCCCCGAACACGAGCAGGCTCAGCAGGGTCGCCGCCGCCAGTCCGCAGCCGGTCAGGATCCCGTAGGCGACCCCGAGCGGCAGGCCCGTCCCGGCGATCCGGGAGAACAGCAGGATCGACACCACGTAGCCGGTCAGCACGCCCAGTGACGGCCAGGGCCGGGTGAACCCGTCGGAGAGCCGGAGGCACAGCGTGCCGCCCACCTCGGTGACCACCGCGCCGCCGAGGAACACCAGAGCGGTCATTCTTTCGGGGCGCATGTCCCCATAGTAGTGAAAGGACGGTGCCGGGCAAGGGGTCCGCGTCCGGCCGGCCGCTGTGCCGCTGTGCTCGGGACGCCTGCGCGCCGACGTCGTCACGCATCTCGAACTCTCGGATGTGACACTGATGCCCTCGACGGCGCGCGCCGGGAAGCTGCCGGGCTCGGCAGGGCCGCCTGGGGCAACCTCTCGCGGGGTGACCTTAAGTAATGATCGGACTCTTTTCGGTAACTTGACCACAGGATTGAATCCTCCTAGGATCGTAGAGGCGTCGGCGTACCCCGTCCAGCCGACCTCGAATCCGAGCCAGGGGAGTCCTATGAACACGCCACTGACGACCGATCTCGGCATCCTGCGCGCGGTCGGCAACACGCCGCTGGTCAGGCTGCGCGACAACGGATCCGGTGCGGGTGTCCTCGTGAAACTGGAGTACCTCAATCCGTCCGGGTCGGTGAAGGACCGGATGGCACTGGCGATCATCGAGGACGCGGAACAGCGCGGTGAGCTGAAGCCGGGGATGACCGTGGTCGAGTACACCGGGGGCAGCACCGGTCCCGCGCTCGCGCTCGCCTGCCGGGCGAAGGGTTACGCGCTGAAGCTGGTGACTTCGAGCTGTTTCACTCCGGAGCGGCTCGCGATGATGTCGGCCTTCGGGGCCGACCTCGAAGTGCTGCCGCGCAAGTCCCCGGACGGGATGATCCAGGAGGACGTCGCCGGCATGACCGCCCGGGTGGCCGAACTCGCCGCGCTGCCCGAGTACTTCTCCACCGACCAGTTCCACAACCAGGCCATGGTCGAAGGCTATCGCCGGACACTCGGCCAGGAGATCCTGGAGCAGACGGACGGTCGCCTGGCGGCGTTCTGCACCGGGGTCGGCACCGGGGGCACGCTGATGGGCGTGGCGCTGGCGATCAAGGAGAAGGTGCCCAGCTGCCAGGTGGTGGCGATGGAGCCCGCGAGTTCGCCCGCGCTCTCCCAGGGTGTGGTGGGACCGCACCAGCTGCAGGGTCTCTCCGGGGGCAAGTCTCCGCTGGTGGACCTGAGCGTGATCGACTCCGTGGAGACGGCCGGCGACGAGGAGGCCATAGCGACGGCCGCGTCGCTGGTCAAGACCGACGGCATTCTCGCCGGGATCACGACGGGGGCGAACGTCGTGGTGGCGCGGCGGCTCGCGGAGCGTCTGGGGCCTGACGACGTGGTCGTGACCATCGCGGTGGACAGCGGCATGAAGTACATGTCCACAGGCATCTTCGGGTAGCCGGCCGGATAGGGCACGCGCACGCGCGGCCGGCCTCCTCATGGGACTCCTCCGATGGGGACGCTCCAGAACTCTGTGCGGAACTCTGCCGCGACCCTGTCCGGTTGCCGGGCGGACCCGTACTGTCTCCTATTATCCTATGATATGAGGTATCGTAGGCTCATCCGGTCTCCAGGAGGACGCCGATGTCATCCCCGACGATCCCCGGCCATCAGGACTCCCGCAGGCCCGGCGCGGGGGCACTGCGCGGGACGCGCGTGCTGGACCTGAGCCGGGTGCTGGCCGGCCCGTTCGCCGGGCAGATGCTGGCCGACCACGGCGCCGCCGTCGTCAAGGTCGAATCGCCCGCCGGGGACCAGACCCGGAACTGGGGCCCGCCCTTTCTCCCGGACGGGGGCAGCGCCTACTTCGAGGGCCTCAACCGCAGCAAGTCGAACATCTGCCTCGACCTCAAGAACGAGCAGGCGCGCGCGGTGCTGCTGAAGCTCATCGCGGAGTCCGACGTGGTGATCGAGAACTTCCGGCACGGCACCATGGACGCCTGGGGCCTGGGTTACGAATCCGTGCTGGCCGAACGGTTTCCCCGGCTCGTGTACTGCCGGATCTCGGGGTTCGGCTCGACCGGCCCGATGGCGGGGCTGCCGGGTTACGACGCGGTGCTGCAGGCCTTCGGCGGCCTCATGAGCGTCAACGGCGAGCCCGAGCGTGACGCGCTGCGTGTCGGAGTGCCCATTGTGGACATCGTCGCGGCGAATCAGGCGTTCAGCGGGATTCTCCTGGCGCTGCACGAGGTCTCGGCTTCGGGGCGCGGGCAGTTGGTCGACGTCTCCTTGCTGGACGCGGTCGTCTCCCTGCTCCATCCGCACTCGGCCACCTGGCTGGCCAGCGGGGTGACGCCGGTGCGGATGGGCGCCGCCCACCCGGTCATCGCGCCGTACCAGCTGTTCGCCACCTCGAACGGCCCGCTGTTCATCGCGGCGACGGACAACCGGCAGTTCGCCCGGGTCGCCGAGGTGCTCGGCCGCCCCGAGCTGGCGGCCGACCCGCGGTTCGCCGCCAACAGCGACCGGGTCGCGAATCTGAAGGCTCTGCAAGAGGAAATGGGGCGGCTGCTCGCGGACCGGGACCGCGACGAGCTGGCCCGCGCGCTGCTGGCCGCGGGCATCCCCGCGAGTCCGCTCAACGACGTGGGCGCGGCGTTGCGGTCGGAGCAGGTTCGCGCTCGCGAGATGGTGGTCCGCAGCGGCGACTACACCGGGATCGGGGTGCCGATCAAGCTCGGGGTGAGCGGCTCGCTCGCGCCGCGCCCGCCGGCCGGGATCGGCGCGCACACCGAAGAGGTGCTCGGGGGCGCGGGCTACACCGGAGACCAGATTTCCCGCCTGCGTGAGGCCGGCGCCTTCGGAAAGGCGGACGCGCGATGACCCCGGCGGCCGACCTGGCGCAGGTGCGGGCGCGCGTCCGGGCGTTCACCGGCGAATGCCTGGCGGCGGGGGATTTCGTGCCCCGGTGTGACGCCTGGGTGAGTGGCTTCGACCTGGCCTTCAGCAAGGCATTGGGGGAGCAGGGATTGGTCGGCGTCACCTGGCCCGCCGAGTTCGGCGGTGCGGGGATGTCCAGCACGGCACGCCTGGTGATCACCGAAGAGCTGCTGCGGGTGGGGGCCCCGGTCGCCGCCCACTGGATCGGGGAACGGCAGATCGGTCCCAGCATTCTCCGGTTCGGTTCGCGCGAGCTGCAGGCGGAGTTCCTGCCCGCCATCATGGCCTCGGACGTCTCCTTCTGCCTCGGGATGAGCGAGACCGAGGCGGGTTCGGACCTCGCCGCCGTCCGGACCACGGCGCGACGGGACGGTTCCGGCTGGCGGATCACCGGCGCGAAGGTCTGGACCACCAACGCGCACCATGCCACGCACGCGTACGTGCTCGCCCGGACCAGCCGTGGCGAACTCAAGCACGAGGGATTGACGGAGTTCATCGTCGACCTGAAAGCGCCGGGCGTGACCGTGCGCCCGATCCTCGATCTGGCGGGGGAGCACCATTTCAACGAGATGCTCTTCGACGAGGTCGCGGTACCGGACCGGTGGGTGATCGGCGAGGTCGGCGAGGGCTGGGCGCAAGTGACCGGGCAGCTCTCGTTCGAGCGGGGCGGCAGTGAGCGGTTCCTCAGCACGTATCCGCTCCTCGCCGAGACCCTCGGGCACGCGCACCGCTGCGGCGACCGGGCGACCATCGAGCAGGTGGGCGCGCTCGCCGCTCGCGTGACCGCGTTGCGCAGCCTCGCGTGGGACATCGCCGTGTCCATCGACAACGGGGTCGCGCCCGTCGCCGACGCCGCGAAGCTGAAGTACCTCGGCCCGGCGTTCGAACGCGACGTCTTGACCACGGCGCGTTATGCCCTCGACGTGGGCGGGCCGAGTGACGACGGAACCCTGGAACGGCTGATCGCCGAAGCGCAGGTGGCCGTCCCCGGCATGTCGATCCGGGGTGGCGTGTCGGAAGTGCTGCTCACCCTCGTCGCACGTTCGGAGACCCGCTCGTGAAATGGAATGATGACGTCTACGACGTCGCCGACCAGGTTTTCGCCGAGCGGCGGGGCGCCACCGCCGAGACGCGGCGAGGCGACACCGCGCTGTGGCAAGTGCTGCTCGACCTCGGCTGGCCCTACGTCGCGATCGACGAGAACGCCGGTGGCGTCGGGGGGGACCTGACCGACCTGGCGGAGATCGTGCGTGCCGCGGGACGGCACAACGCACTCGTCCCGTTGGCCGAGACCTCGGTGGCGGCCTGGATCTTCGCGCACAGCGGCGGTTCCGCGGCCGATCTCGGTGCGGCGGCCGCGATCCTTGCTGGGGACAGCCTCACGTGGACCACCTCGGGCCGCGGGGTGGTGGTGAACGGCTCGGTCCAGCGCGTGGCGTGGGCGGGAGCCGTGCCCACGCTCTTGCTCGTCCGGGAGGATTCGGGCACCACCACCGTCGGCGTCGTCAGGCCTGCGGAGGCCGAAGGGTTGTCGACCGTCCTCGGGCGCACTCCGGCGGATGAACCGTGTGCGGATCTGCGGTTCGACTCGGTGCGCGTCGCGCAGGACGAACTGTTCGAAGTACCGCTGACCGCAGGCCGTATTTCCGACCGGGACGGCGTGCTGCGCGCGGCCGCGATTTTCGGCGCGGTGGAGCGGGCCGTCGAGCACTCCGCGCAGCATGTGGCCACGCGGCACCAGTTCGGCCGGCCTTTGGTGAAGCTGCAGGCCGTTCAGCATCTGCTGGCCTCGATCATCTGCGAGCGGGATCTGCTCGGCTCCGTGGTGCGGCTGGCCCTCGCGACGGGCGGTGCGCCAGGAGCCACGGCTTCGGCCGCTGCGACCGCGGGACGAGTCGCGCACCGGGTCGCGGCCGTGGCCCACCAGCTGCACGGGGCGATCGGAATCACCCGGGAACACGATCTGCACCTGTCGACCTCGCGCCTGACGACCTGGGCCGAGAGCCCGAGATCCCAGCGTTCCTGGGAATTGCGGCTCGGTGCACTCGCCGTCGCGCCGGACGACGAGGCCCTCTGGGAATTGACCACGAGCGGAAGCGAGCTGAGCACACCGTGAACGCCGGAGCGCACCTCACCTCGCTCGAAGACGGAACCCGGATTCTGACGTTGTCGAATCCTGCCAAGCGAAATGCGCTCGACCCGGCGATGTGCGCGGCCCTGGCCACCTCGATCGCCGCGGTCGCGAACGACCGGGAGGCACGCTCGCTGATCGTCACCGGGGAAGGCGACGCGTTCTGTGCCGGGGCCGACCTGCCGGCCATGTTCGGCGACCTCGATCGTCCGGTGCCCGAGATCAGAGCGAGCCTGCGTGAGGCCTACGCGAGCTTTCTGGGCATTCGGGCACTGTCCATTCCGGTCATCGCCGCGGTGACCGGTCCGGCGATCGGTGCCGGTCTCAACATCGCGCTCAGCTGCGACCTCGTCGTCGCGAGTCCTACCGCGACCTTCGGCGCCACCTTCGCCAGGATCGGGCTGCACCCCGGCGGAGGAGCGACCGCCTTCCTGGTGGAATCGCTGGGCAGGCAGCGGGCCACCCGGCTCCTCCTCGAAGGCGGCACGCTGAGCGCTCAGGACGCCTTGTCCTGGGGCCTCGTCGAATCCGTGACGGAAGACCCGCTGCGCGAGGCGCGGGCACTTGCCGCGAAGGTCGCCCTGCTCGAACCCGAGCTGGCGCGCAACATCAAGGAGGCCGTCCGGCTGGCCGCCCAGGGACCGCTCGAACCGGTGGTCTCGTTCGAATCCTGGGCACAGGCGGCCAGCGCCAAGGGGGAGCGGGTCGCGGCCGCGGTGGCGAAGTTTCGCAAGCGTGGAGCAGTATCGACCGACGGAAGGGAACGGACATGAGCAGGCTCGCGGGAAAAGTGGCCGTGATTTTCGGCTGTGCCACCGGAATCGGGCGCGCGACGGCGGAGGAGTTCGTCCGCCAGGGCGCCACCGTGTACGGCTCCGACATCGTGGCGGAGCCGGGTGAAATCGGCGAGGCCTACCATCACTCGGTTGTCGACGCGACGGACGAGTCGAGCGTGGCCGGGTTCGTCGAGAGTGTCATCGCCGCACAGGGGCGAGTCGACATCTGCTTCAACAATGTCGGTGCCGGCCTGCAGAAGAAGGTCAGCGAGACCTCGTTGGCGGAGTTCGACCATCTCGTACGCATGAACCTGCGCTCGGTGTTCCTCGGTACCCGGGCGGTCCTGCCGCATATGCTCGCCCAGCAGCGCGGAAGCATCGTCTCCACCTCGTCCAACGGCGGGCTGATGGGCCGTCCCAATGACCCGGTGTACAACGCGACCAAGCACGGTGTCGTGGGGCTGATGAAGTCCGTGGCGGTCGCACACGCGGCCCAGGGTGTACGGGCGAACGCGGTGAACCCCGGCCCGATCGACACCCCGATGCTGCGCGGGGTTCTGCCCGAGGGAGCGGAGCTGGAGGACCCCGAGATGATGCGCCGGATCGTGGCGAGCACGCCGGCCGCGCGCGTTGCCTCGGCCATGGAAGTGGCGAACGCGGTGCTCTTCCTCGCCAGCGACGAGTCGTCGTTCGTCAACGGGGTCGCGCTCGCGGTTGACGGCGCGAAGGCCGCGGGGGCGCTGCTGGCCGACCGGTATCGCCTGGACTTCGACCTCGGAGTGTCCTGAAACCGGCCGGCCGGAGCACGGTGACCATGCGGGCGACAGCGGGGAAACCGCGCTCGGCGCGGCGGGCCGGTCAGCTCGCGCGCCCTGGCTGTCGTTTCGGGTCTGTGAAGGGACCCTTCACGGACCCAGAGTCTGTGAAGGGACCCTTCACGGAACTCCGCAGTCTGCGCAGGGCCTCCACGCCGACTTTGCCGGCACCCGAGCGGCGGGCCGGTCAGCTCGCGCTGTCGTTGAGCTGGCGGTGCCACTCGATCATCGCGCGCTCGCCCTTGTCCAGGTACTCGGCCAGCAGTTCCGCCGCCGCGGCGAAATGACCCTGCTCCACGCGGGCGAGGATGGCGCGCCGGTCCTCCTGGAACTCCGAACGCATCTGCAGGGCCTCGCGCACCGACGAGATGGTCAGCCGCAGCTCGGCCATGAGCTGTTTCATGGTCACCGTGGCCCGCTCGCTGTGGCCGATCGAGATCAAGGCGCTGTGGAAGTCGGTGGTGGCCCGGCTCGACGCCGACCAGTCCCGATCCGCGATCGCATCGTCGCCGAGCTTGATGGCGTCGCGCAGGGCGCGGAGTGCCTCGGGGGGCACGGTCCGCGCGGTGCGCACCGTCCCCAGCTCCAGCAGCCGACGCATCGCGTAGAGATCCCGGATGTCGGCCTCGGTGATGCGCGCGACGAAGATGCCGCGATTGAGCTCCTGGTTTACCAGGCGTTCGTGCTCCAGCAGCTGAAGGGCTTCGCGGAGGGTGTTGGCCGAGACCCCGATCGACTGGCTCAGCTTCTCGACCCCGATCCGCGCGCCGGGCTGCAGTTCGCCGGCGGTGATCTGCTCGCGCAGCAGGTCGGCCGTGTGCTCCGGGGCGCTCTTGCGCCGGAGCACGGCGGGTGACTGCGAGGTGTTCCTGGGCGGCATCGCGGCAATCCTTTGCGTCCGGAAGATCCTTCAATTCTAGGCTAACTCAGCGCGCAGCGGTACGACCACGGGGTGGGATCACAGGCGGATACGGGAGTGGTTGACCGAGACTGTTGAATCATCCTAGAATCTGGAGATCGCAGAATGGGAGTCATGGCCGGAGGCCCTGACGTCACTCTTAGGAGCCGCATGATGGAGCAGGGTCCGGCAGGCGAACGGTGGATGCCCGAGGCTCTGCGGCCAGGTGGTGCCGCCGCGGCGCGGGGGGCCGCGCGATGAGCGGCCGGCTCGGGATCGGGGTCGACATCGGCGGCACGTTCACCGACATGGTCGTCCTGGACGACAGCGGCATCATCCACGTCGGCAAGGTGCTGACCACGCCGGACGAACCGGCGCGGGCGGTGGAGGAGGTGATCCGGCAGACGCTGGGCCGGGCGGGCATCGATCCCGGCGACGTGTCCGGCTTCGTGCACGGCACCACCCTCGTCACGAACGCGTTGATCGAACGCCGCGGCTCGCGGACGGCGCTGCTGTGCACCGCCGGTTTCCGCGACATCCTGGAGATGGCCCGCGAACACCGGTACGACCTTTACGACCTGATGCTCGAAATGCCCGACCCGCTGGTGCCGAGATGGCTCAGATTCGATGTGCCGGAACGGATCCTGGCCGACGGGTCGGTGCTGCGGGAGCTGGACACGGCCTACGTCGAGCAGCTGGTGACCGAGCTTCTCGACCACGGCGTCGAGGCGGTCGCGATCGCTTTCCTGCACAGCTACCGGAATCCGCGGCACGAACAGCAAGCGCGCCGGATCATCGAACGGATCGCGCCGCACCTGCGCGTCTCCCTCTCCAGCGAGGTCGTCCCGGAGATCCGGGAGTATGAGCGCACTTCGACCACCGTGGCCAACGCCTACGTCCAACGGCTGGTCAAGCGCTACCTCGACGACCTGAAGGAGCGTTCCGCGGCGATCGGGCTCCCTCGTCCGCCGCACATCATGCTCTCCAACGGGGGGGTGGCCACGCTCGACACCGCCGGCGAGTTCCCGGTCCGCATGCTGGAGTCCGGGCCGGCCGGGGGCGCGCTGGCCGCGGCGGCGTTCGGGAAGGCCAGCGGTACGCCGGACCTGATGGCCTTCGACATGGGCGGGACGACCGCGAAGCTGTGCATGATCGAGAACGGCGCGCCGATGGTCGCGCACGACTTCGAGGTCGACCGGATCTACCGGATGAAGCCCGGTTCCGGGATCCCGGTGCGGATCCCGGTGATCGACATGATCGAGATCGGGGTGGGCGGGGGTTCCATCGCGAGGATCGACGCGCTGGGACTGCTCACGGTCGGTCCCGATTCCGCCGGATCCGTGCCGGGGCCGGTGTCGTACGGGCGAGGCGGCACCGAGCCGACGGTGACCGACGCCGACCTGTTGCTCGGCTACCTGGATCCCGCGTATTTCCTGGGCGGCGAAATGGAACTGGACCTCGAAGGCGCTCGTTCGGCCATCCGGAAGCGCATCGCCGACCCGCTGGGCGTGTCGGCCGAGGAGGCCGCGTACGGCATCCACGACAGTGTGAACACCAGCATGGCCAACGCTGCCCGCGTGCACGCCATCGAACAGGGCAAGGACCCGGTGGGGCAACCACTGTTCACGTCGGGCGGTGCCGGTCCGGTCCACGGCGCGGGCGTGGCCCGGGCACTGGGTGCGACCACCGTGATCTGTCCCGCCGGTGCTGGGGTCATCAGCGCTGCCGGGTTCCACACCGCGCCCTTGGCCTTCGATTTCGTGCGCTCCACGCACGCCGCGCTGGACACCATCGACGGGCAGGCGATGCGGCGGGAGTTCGCGGCGATGGAAGCGGACGGCGAGCGGATTCTGCGCGATTCCGGTCTGCGCGGTGACGAGATCTTCCATCGGCATGCGGCCGAGGTCCGTTATGTGGGGCAGGGCTTCGAAATCCTGGTGCCGATCTCCCCGGACTCGGCGGACTGGCGCGTGGAGCTGAAGGAGAACTACCTGCGGCAGTACGAGCTGCTCTACCGGCGCCAAGGTCCGGACGTCCCGCTCGAAGTCCTGAGCTGGCGGGTCGTGTCCAGCGGACCGGCGCCGGATCAGTCGCTGCGCCGGCCGCAGAACGCGGGCAGCCAGCCGAAGGAAGCCCGCAAAGGCACCCGGCCGGCGTACTTTCCCGCGTTGGGCGGGTACCACCCGACGCCGGTCTACGACCGGTATGCGCTCCGGCCCGGAACGCGGGTGGACGGCCCGGCGATCGTCGAGGAACGGGAGTCGACGCTGGTCGTGCCGCCCGAATCGGAATGCGTCGTCGAGGACGACGGGACCCTGATCCTCCGGCTGCTTTCCCCCGCCTCTTCCACGTCCCAGGACGGAGCACCCCGATGAACCCCGCCAAGGCCCTGGATCCCTTCGTCGTCGGCGCGGTGTCGAGCCGGCTCTCCTCCGTGCTGCAGGAGCAGCAGACCGCGTTGGTCAGCACGGCGTTCAGCTCGATCGTCCGGGAATCACTCGACCTCGCCTGTGCGGTGTTCGACTCGAAGGGCGACATGATCGGCCAGTCGGTCGGGGGCACGCCCGGCCACATCAACGCGATGGCGACCGGCATGCACCACTTCGTGTCGGCCTATCCGCCGGAGACGCTCGAACCCGGCGACGTGCTGTTCACCAATGACCCGTGGATGACTGCCGGCCAGATCAACGACATCTCCGTCGCCACGCCGGTGTTTCGCGACGGCGTGCTGGTCGCGTGGTTCGCGACCTGCTGCCACGCGCCCGACATCGGCGGACGGGTGCTTTCGGCGCAGGCTTCGGAGGTTTTCGAGGAGGGGCTGGCGATCCCGATCATGAAGCTCTTCCGCGCCGGGCGGCCCAACGCCGACATGATCCGCGTGATCCGCCAGAACGTGCGGACGCCGGACGAGACGATCGGCGACCTGTACGCGCAGGCGTCCGCGAACGCCGTCGGCGCGGACAGCCTGCTGCGGCTCATGGACGAGTACGACCTGTCCGGCATCGACGACATCGCGGCCGAGATCATGTCCAGGTCCGAAGTCGCGCTCCGGCAGGCGATTCGCGCGGTGCCGGACGGCGTCTACCGCGCGGAGATCGAGTGCGACGGATTCGACGGCGAAGGTCTTACGCTCGCACTCGCCCTCACGGTGGCCGACGGTGAGGTCCATCTGGATTTCTCCGGGTCCTCTCCGGAAAGCAAGAGCGGCGTGAACGTGGTCCTCAACTACACGATGGCGTACTCGTCGTTCGCCATCAAGGCGGCCATCGCGCCGGATGTGCCGCACAACGCGGGCTCGTTCCGCCCGGTGTCGATCGAAGCGCCGGAGGGCAGCATCCTGCACTGCCGGCGTCCGGCGCCGGTGGCCTCACGGCACTCCGTCGGGCACTATCTGCCCAGCCTGATCTTCCGGGCGCTCGCCCAGGTCGTCCCGGACCGGGTCATGGCCGAAAGCGCGGACGCCGTGTGGATGACGGTGTTCCGCGGGAAACGGTCGAGTGCCGGGCCGTTCCTCTTCTCCCACTTCCTCTCCGGCGGCGCCGGCGCACGCTCGGGCAAGGACGGCCTGTCCACCACGTCGTTTCCGAGCGGCCTGCGGGCGGTGCCGACCGAGGTGTTCGAGAACCTGACGCCGATGGTCCAGCTGCGCCGGGAGCTGCGCACGGACTCGGGCGGCGCCGGTGAATTCCGCGGCGGCCTCGGCCAGGTCACGACCTTTCGCAGCAGGGACGTGGACAGCCTGCTGGTCAACGCGAACATCGAGCGCACCCGGTTCGCGGCGCGGGGAGCCTTGGGCGGCCGTCCCGGACTTCCGGGGTTCTTCGGGGAGGACACGGGACGATCGCTGAAACCCAAGCAGGCGCTGACCGTCGACCCCGCCGTGCCGCTGGAATTCCGTCCACCGGGGGGCGGCGGCTTCGGTGATCCTCGCGCGCGCCTCGCGTCGGCGGTTCTGGCGGATGTCGCCGGCGGCTATGTGAGCCGGGAGGCCGCGCTGTCGGAGTACGGCGTCGTCGTCGAATTCCGGGGCGATCCGAACGCGATCGTCCGGCCGCCCGAAGCGTTCGTGCTCGATGAGGACGCGACGAGGGAGGCCCGGTCGTCATGACCACACCGACCCGCACCTGGGCATCAGAGCACGTCGAGTCGATGATGTCGGCCAGCCGCCGCGAAGCAGGGGTCATGGCTTCGGGACAGTCGATCAATCTGGCCGTGGGTGAGCCGGATCTGGCGCCTCCCGCGGAGGTCGTCGAGAGCCTCAAGCAGGCTCTCGACGCCGGCCACACGCACTACGTCGATCTGGCCGGCGACGAAGAACTCAGAACGGCGATCGCCGCGCTCGAATCCGCGAACTGGGGGCGGGAAGTGCGCCCGTCCGCCGTGCAGGTGACGGCCGGCGCCACGGCCGGGATCGCGGCGACGATCCTGGGCACCACCTCGGTCGGGGACCGGGTGGTCATGCCGGACCCGACCTACAGCCTGTACGCCGACGTCGTCCGGCTTGCCGGCGGGATTCCGGTGCCGGTCGCGTGCCTCCCCAGCCTGCATCTCGACCTGGAGGCCCTCGCTCCGGCGCTCAAGGGGGCACGGTCGTTCGTGTACTGCAGCCCCGTCAATCCCACCGGCGTCGTCTACCACCGGGAAGAACTCGAAGGAGTCGCCCGGCTGCTGGACCCGGGCACGATCGTCATCGACGACGGCGCGTACAGCTCCCTGGTCTACCAGCCACATCGGTATGTTCCGGCGGCCGTGATCCCCGGGCTGGCCGAGCGCACGGTGTATTGCCAGACCTTCTCGAAGAAGTTCGCGATGACCGGCTTCCGTGTCGGGTATCTCGTTGCTCCGGAGGAGTTGCTCCCGCCGATCGCCGCCGTTCATCGGACGTTCAACGGATCCGTCAACGCCGCGGTGCAGAAGAGCGCGATCACGGCGCTCGCGATGGGGCCGTCCTTCGCCGACTTCGCCCTGCGGACCTACCGGCGGCGGCTCGACATCGTCCAGGAGCTGATGAAGTCCACTCCCGTGCTCGAAGCAGTTCCGCCCGAGGGCGCCTTCTATCTTTTCCCGAAGATCCTGACCGGGCATTCGTCGTCCGACACGGCTCGGCACCTGGCCAGGCACGGCGTGCGCGTCCGGTCCGGCGCGGAGTTCGGCGCCGGGGGAGAGGGCCACCTGCGCATCTCCTACGCCGCGTCCGAGGAATCCCTCGAAGCCGGTTTCGGCCGGATCAAAGCCGCGATGAATCTGCTCGGTTAGCAGATACCGGGAACCGTGTTCGGCAACGCATCGAGAAAGGACCAGGGATGAGCAAGGTGGAGCAGATCAATCCGGAATCGTTCGGTGTCAGCGGGCTGCTGTATTCCCAGGCGACGGTGGCCAACGGCTTCGTCTTCCTCGCCGGGCAGGGCGCGGTCGACGAGAACTACCAGGTCATCGCGCCCGGGGACGCCTACCTGCAGGGCAAGAAGATCATCGAGCGGATCCGCGTCATCCTGGCCGAGGTCGGCGCGGGGCTGGAGCACATCGTGTCGGCGACGGTGTTCTTCGCCAGTCTCGACGATGCCGCCGGGTTCAACCGGGCGTGGGTCGAGGAGTTCGGCGACCATCGGCCGGCCCGCGCGGCGCTGGTCAGCCAGATGGTCCTGGACGGATTGGTCGCGGAGGTCATCGCGACCGCGGTCCTTCCTTGAGCGGGCCGATGCTGTTCCAGGATGCGATGTCGGCGGCGCTGGCCGAGCACGGCATCGACACGATCTTCGGTCTGGTCGGCGACGGGAATCTGTTCGTGATGGACAGTTTCCGGCGGCTGCCGGGGACGACCTACGTCGGGGTGGCGAACGAGGCGAGCGCGGTCGAAGCGGCCTCGGGCTACGCCAATGTCACCGGGCGGCTCGGTGTCGCGACGGTCACGCACGGCCCGGCTCTGACGAACACCGTCACCCCGCTCGTCGACGCGGTCAAAGCCAGGCTTCCTCTGCTCCTGCTCGCCGGCGACACCCGGCCGGACGATCACCTGCACGCGCAGAATGTTCCCCAGCGTGAAGTGGTGGCAGCAGCCGGGGCTGGTTTCGAGCCGGTCCGCGCGCCTTCGACGGCGGCCGTCGACCTCGCCACCGCGATCCAGCGGGCGTACGCCGAACTGCGGCCGATCGTGGTGAACATGCCCGCGCATTTTCAGTGGTCCGAGACCGAGTATCTCCGCGCACCCTCGCGTCTGGTCGACGGCAAGGGCATCCGGCCCGCGGAGGACGCGGTCGAGGCCGCGCTGGGCGTCATCGCCGATGCGAACCGTCCCCTGGTGCTGGCCGGTCGCGGCGCGATCGACCCGGCGGCCCGTGCCGCGGTGCTGCGGTTCGCGGCGCGGATCGGGGCACCGGTGGGGACGACTCTCAAAGCGCGGGACCTGTTCCGCGGCGAACAGCACAACCTCGGCATCGTCGGGACGCTCGCGCACGAAGTCGCGCAATCGACGGTCGCGGCGGCGGATTGCGTCATCGCGTTCGGCGCGAGTCTCAACCGCTACACCACCGTCAACGGGTCCCTCGCCGAAAAGCGGCGGGTGGTGCAGGTGGATGACGACCGCCGAAGTCTCGGGCGGTATGTCGCCCCGGACGCCGGCGTGCTCGGTGACGCCGCGTGGACCGCCGATGCTTTCGTGAGACTGCTGGACGAGGCCGAGATCAAGGCGACCAGGTTCGCCTCGCCCGAGCTGGCGGCCGAGCTCGCGCGCCCGATCGAAGCCCCGGATCGCAGCGACGGCGGGTATATAGACATCCGCACGGCCCTCCGCCGGGTGGAAGAAACCGTCGCCGCGGACCGCACTGTGGTGACCGACAGCGGGCGCTTCGTCTACCACGCGTGGCCCGCCATCAGCGTCCAGAATCCGCGCCACTTCGTGCACACCGCCAACTACGGCTCGATCGGCCTGGGCATGGGCACGGCGATCGGCGCGGCCGTCGGCAGACCGGATCACCCGACGCTGCTGGTGACCGGCGACGGCGGGTTCATGCTGGGCGGCCTGAACGAGTTCAGCACGGCCGTCCGGCATCGCCTCGACCTGATCGTCCTGCTGCTCAACGACGGTTCGTTCGGTGCCGAGCACATCCAGCTGGTCCGGCGCGATCTCGACCCCGGGCTGTCGCTGTTCGACTGGCCCGATTTCGGGCCGGTGGCCGAGGCGCTCGGCGGTCGCGGCCACACCGTCCGCACGCCGGCGGAACTGGACGCGGCCCTGCATCGGCTGCCCGATCGTGATCGTCCGGTGCTGATCGACGTCCACATCGATCCGAACCTGGTGTCGTAACCGGCTTTCCGGCGATCCCGGCCGCTGCGGCCGGGTACGCGTTGACAGATTCTACGATTATAGGTATCTTCAAGAATCTCGTTATCCGGGCACAGTGTCCCAGGAGCGCGGCAGCGGAGTGATCCTCCCGGGCCGGCGCGGCCCGGCCCGGATTCCGACGGAACGAGGACGTGACCATGACGACCTTCCCGGCCATGGACCCCGAACTCGCGGCTGCGGCCGCCGGGTTCCCTGACCTCGACATCTCCGGCGCCGCCGGCCTCCGGGCCGCTCGCGAGGCCGTCGAAGAGGGGAGCGCCGCGGCGATCGCGGGCTTTTCCTACGACGGCGTCGACGTCGAGGTCGTGGCGGCCCCTGGGCTGGGTGACGCTCCGGTCGTGCCCATCCGCCTGCTAAGGCCGGTGGGCACGCCGGGTCCACTACCCGTGCTGCTCGCCTTGCACGGTGGTGGCTTCGTACTGGGTAAAGCGCAGGATTACGAGTATTTCTGCCTGGACGTCGTGCGCGAACTGGGAATCGCCGTGGCCAATGTGGAGTATCGGCTGGCCCCGGAGACCCCGTTCCCCGGTCCGCTCGACGACTGTTACGCGGCCCTGGAATACGTCCACGCGCGCAGCGAGGAGCTGGGCATCGACCGCACCCGGATCGCCGTCGGCGGATCGAGTGCCGGCGGTGGGCTCGCCGCGGGCACCGTGCTCCGGGCGCGTGACGAGGGGGGAGTCCCGATCGCGTTCCAGTTCCTGGTCAGCCCCGCGCTCGACGACCGCGGCGATACCCCTTCGGCCCGCCGGTTCGCCGATGGCCCGATCGTGACCCGCCGCTTCAGCGAACTCGTCTGGCAGAAGTA
Organism: Amycolatopsis panacis; assembly: GCF_003600245.1. Taxonomy (NCBI): domain Bacteria; kingdom Bacillati; phylum Actinomycetota; class Actinomycetes; order Pseudonocardiales; family Pseudonocardiaceae; genus Amycolatopsis; species Amycolatopsis panacis. The sequence continues at coordinate 27,404 of NZ_QZFV01000100.1, read as the reverse complement.
CCTCGGCCCCGGCTATACCGGCCCGGGTGACACGCGGGTCTCGCCCTACGCCGCGCCGGCCCGCGCCACCGACCTGAGCGGCCTGCCGCCGACCTACCTCGTCGCCATGGAGCTGGATCCGTTGCGTGACGACAACATCCAGTACGCGCTCCGGCTCCTGCAGGCGGAGGTCAGCGTCGAGCTGCATGCCCATCCCGGGACCTTCCACGGGTCCACGGAGCTGGTCGCCTCCGCCCGCAGCAGCATCCGGGCGACCCGGGGGATGCTCGATGCCCTGCGTCGAGGCCTGCGGATCGATACGGAGGCACCGTGATTCGCCGTGCGGGCGGTGCCCGCGCCCTTTTCAGCCCGGAAAGCCCACCCCGGAAGAATGGATCGATCGGTCATGGCTATTGATCTCGGACGGCGCACATTCCGCGCCGCGGTATCGACGACGCCCCGGCGGGTGGCCGCGCTGGCGCTCGTTTCCCTTCTGGCCGCGTCATGTTCGGCCACCTCCGGCTCCGGTCCCAGCGGTCCCGGCGGCGAACCCGTCACCGGGGGGACCCTGAAAGTGGGCGTGACGAGTGACATCTCGTCGCTGAACCCCTACGACGGCGCCGGCGAGTCGACCAGCCTGGTCCTGGCCCAGCTCAACGCCGGACTGTTCAAGCGGTTCAACGACAAGGTCACGCCGGCCATCGCCGAGGGACTGGCCCCCTCGGCCGACGGGAAGTCGGTGACGATCACGCTCCGCAAAGGCCTGAAGTTCTCCGACGGGAAGCCGATCACGCCGCAGGACGTGGTGTTCTCGCTCGAACAGGCCAAGCAGGGCGGCGTGGTCGGGTCGCTCTACAAGGAGACGATCACCGCGGAGAAGGCGCAGGGCGCCGATCAGGTCGTGCTCGACCTCGTTCGCCCGACCATCAATCTCGACGCGTTGCTGTCCTACACCCAAGCCGCCATCATCCCCGACGGCTTTGGTGGGGTCGGCAAGGACGAGTTCTACCGGAACCCCGTGGGGGCGGGCCCGTTCTCGTTCACCGGGCGCCGGCCGGGCACCTCGGTCTCGCTGACCAAGAACAAGAACTTCTGGGACGGCAAGAAGCCCTACGTCGATGCAATCGACTTCCAGGTGTTCAACAGCGTCAACGCGCTGACTTCGGCATTCCAGGCCGGGACCGTCCAGGCTGTCCCGTTCGCTCCGCGGGAATCTGTCCCCAGCTTCGCCGGGGCGAACGTCGTGCACACCGCCGCCGCTTCGACGGAGCTGGTCTTCGTCAACGGCCGCACGGGTCCCCTGAAGAGCCTTCAGGTCCGTCAGGCCATCTCGGCTGCGATCGATCGCAAGGCCATCGTGAAGCAGCTCGGCAGCACCGCCGACAAGCCGACCGAAACGTACCTCCCGGTGACCGTCCTGGGTCAGGCCCACCCGGCGCCGGTCGGCGACCAGGATCTCGCGAAAGCCAAGCAGCTGCTGGCCGGCACTCCCTACAGCAGCGGCGCTTCGATCGAACTGATCTACCCCACCGGCGACGCGACGCTCGCCATGACCGTGCAGGCGATCCAGGAAGACCTCGCGAACGCCGGGATCAAGCTGAACGCGAAGGCACTCGACCTGGGTGCCTGGGTCCAGCGTCTGCTGGCCGGGAACTACGAGCTGGCCTACCAGAGCATCAGCGCCGCGGGCAGCACTGCTGAAGCGCCCTTGGCGTTCTACGTGACCTCCAATGCCATCGGCGGCGGCTGGTCCACCCAGGTGGCCAAGGACACCCTCCAGCAGTACCAGGCGGCCAAGGACGCGGCGGGTCAGGCGCAGGCGCTCGACACGTTCCAGAACTGGATCGGCTCCGAACTACCGGAGATCCCGACGGTTTCGGTGAGCCCGGCGCTGGTTCTGTCCACAAAGGTCGGTGGATTCCAGGGCATGCCTACGGTGACGCAGCAGTCCCTGCCGATGGAAGAGCTGTGGCTGGCCAAATGAGCGACGCCGGTGCCGGTCGCGATTGACCGGCACCGGCTGCACGGCCACCCGGTATCCCCCTCCGTCGAGGAATCACGGCCCAGAGAAAAGGAGCCCCTGATGGTGCTCGGTGTGGTGAGACGGCTGGCCAGCGTGGTGATCCTCCTGTTCGGCGTGCTGGCCGTCGTGTTCCTGCTGGGGCAGAGCGCGCCCGGGGATCCCGGTCGTCAGCTCCTCGGCCTCGACGCGCCGCAGAGCGCCGTCGACGCCATGAACCACAAGCTGGGCCTGGATCGCTCGTTGTGGAGCCAGTTCTGGTCCTACGTCGGCAATGTCCTCCACGGTGACCTCGGCCGGTCCTACAGCAGTTCCGAACCGGTGATCGGGCTGATCTGGGACCGGTTCGGCGCCACCGCCTGGTTGCTGGTCGCGGGACTGGCGCTGTCGCTGGCCCTTTCCGTCACCCTCGCGACGCTCGCGGCCCGCTACCGCGGGACCTGGGTCGACACCGCGGTCCGGCTGTTCACCGTGACTTCCATTGCCATGCCTGCTTTTTGGAGCGGTCTGCTGCTCGTGCTCGTCGTCGCGCTCCCCACCGGCTGGTTCCCCGTGGGCGGTTTCGGGGACACGACGGTCGAGCACTTCCGCAGCATCGTGCTCCCGGCGGTCACGCTGGCGATCGCCACCGCGCCCATCCAGGTGCGGGTGCTGCGCTCGAACCTGATCGAGTCGCTGGGCTCGGGTTATGTCGAAGCGGCGGCCTCCCGCGGCGTCTCTCGGCACCGGCTCTTGACGCGGCATGCGTTGCCCAACGCCGCCGTCCCGGCGATCGCGGTGGTCTCGATCCAGGCGGGTTACCTACTGTTCGGCTCGGTGATCGTCGAGAACACCTTCCAGCTGCCGGGCCTGGGGTCCGGATTGGTCACGGCAATCACCCAGCGCGATTACCCGATGATCAACGGCATCACCCTGCTGTTCGCGGTCCTGGTGGTCTCGTTCAGCCTGATCGGCGACGCGTTGTCGGCGATCGTCGATCCGCGAGTGAGGGCCTCATGAGCGATATGACCGCCAATCTGCCGGGCTCGGTGACGGCACCCGCCACCAAGACGACGGGCAGCCGGCTCGGTTTCCGGATCGGGCTCACGATCGTGGGCGTCGCGATCGTGGTGGCCATCGTCGGCCCGTATCTCGTGCCGCACGACCCCTATCAGCAGGATTTGGTGAACCGCCTGGCCGCTCCTTCGGGAGAGCACTGGCTGGGCACCGACGCGCTCGGGCGGGACGTGTTCTCGCGTCTGGTCGCCGCCACGCGGGTCGACCTCGGAGTCGGCATCCTCGGAGCGCTGTTCCCGTTCCTGCTCGGCACCCTCCTGGGCTGCGTCGCGGCGTACTTCGGCTCGATCTGGGACGCCATCGTCATGCGGCTGACCGATCTGGTGCTCGCTTTTCCCGTCTACGTCCTCATCATCACGCTCATCGCGGTCGGCGGGTCGGGGACCAGGACGCTGCTCATCGCCTTCACCGCGGTGGGCTGGGTCGGGTACGCGCGCCTCGTGCGGTCGGTCGTGCTGCGGGTCAAGAACGAGGACTACATCTCGGCCGCCCGGCTGGGCGGCGTCTCGCACGGCCGGATCATGGTGCGTCACCTGCTGCCCAACGTCCTGCGCAGCTCGCTGACCCTGCTCGTCACGGACGTCATGTTCGTGCTGCTGGGCCTGGCGTCCTTCTCCTACCTCGGGCTGGGCATCCAGCCGCCCACGCCCGACTGGGGGGCGATGATCGCCGACGCCCAGCCGTACATGCAGCAGCAGTGGTGGCTCATCGCCGCGCCGGGGGCCATGGTCGCCCTGGTCGGTTCGGGTCTGATGCTGATCGGAGAACGTCTCGATGACCGCACTCACTGAGGCCCCCGTCGCCGTCGAGGTCGACGGGCTCACGCTGTCGGGCCCGTCCGGTCCGCTCGTCACCGGCGTCGCGCTCGACGTGAAGGCCGGCGAGTGCCTCGGCCTCGTCGGCGAGTCGGGCTCGGGCAAGACCTTGACCGTCCGGGCCATCGCGGGACTGCTGCCGCGCGGCATCTCGCGGGACGCGGGGCGCGTCGACACCGCGGACGCGCGGGTCGGGATGGTCTTCCAGGACCCGATGCGGTCGCTCAATCCGACGTTCACCATCCGCCGCACGATGCGCGAGCCGCTGGTCCAGCACCACGCGCTGTCCCGCCGGGCCGCCGACAGCCGTGCTCTCGAGCTGCTGAACGACGTCGGGATCACGGACGCGCGGCGCGTGGCGGACAGCTATCCGCATCAGCTTTCCGGAGGGTTGCGGCAGCGGGTGCTGATCGCGGCGGCGCTGGCCTGCGATCCCCGGGTGCTGCTGTGCGACGAGCCCACGACAGCGCTGGACGTGACCACGCAGGCGACGATCCTCGACCTTCTGCAGCGGTTGCGGGAGGAACGAGAGCTGGCGATGCTCTTCGTCTCGCACGATCTCGCCGTCATCTCCCAGGTCTCCGATCGCGTCGCGGTGATGTACGCCGGCCAGATCGTGGAGGCCGGGCCGACGAGCGAGATCCTGCGTGCCCCGCGCCACGCCTACACCGCCGGGCTGCTGCGGTCGAGCCCGTCCGCCGGTGACCCGGATGAGCCGCTGTTCGCGATCGGGGGCACCGCTCCGCAGCGGATCGGTGACCTCACCGGCTGTCGCTTCGCGTCCCGATGTCCTTGGGCGGCAACGGAATGCACGGCCGGTCCGGTCGAGTTCACCCGCCTCGGCGAACGGCAGTCCGTCCGCTGTGTTCGTCCCGCCGATGTCGCGGCGAGTCTTTCGCTGCCGGCCGAGAGCGGCGGCTGGCCGCGCGTCACGGAGGACCTCGATGGCGATTCTTGAGATCGACGACGTCACCGTGACCTACGGTGCGACCCGGCGCCTGACCCGGCGGATGGGCACCTCGCACGTGGCCGTCGACCACGTGAGCCTGCAGGTGGAACGCGGGCAGATCGTGGGCGTGGTCGGCGAGTCCGGGTCGGGAAAGTCCAGCCTTGCCAAGGCGGTGGTCGGTCTCGTCGCTCCGACGTCCGGCGAGATCCGGCTCGGCGGCCAGGCGCTCCCGGCCCGGCGTCCGCGTGCGGTGCGGCGGCGGATGCAGATGGTGTTCCAGGATCCGTCCTCGGCCCTGAATCCCGCCCTGACCGTCGGGAAGGCCATCGTTGAACTGCTGGAGATCGACGGGCTGGGCCGCTCGGCGGCGCGGAGCCGGGCCGTCGACCTGATCGAGATGGTGGGCCTGCCGCCGAGCATGCTCGACGTCCGGCCGGGAGCATTGTCCGGCGGTCAGCGCCAGCGTGCCAGCATCGCGCGGGCACTCGCGACGAATCCCGAGGTGATCGTCGCCGACGAGCCGACGTCCGCGCTCGACGTGTCGGTGCAGGCGACCGTGCTCAATCTGCTGCGGGAGTTCACCGGATCACTCGGGCTCGCGGTCCTGTTCATCACCCATGACCTCGGTGTGGTCCGGCGGTTGTGCGACGAGGTCGCGGTCATGCAGAAGGGACGCGTCGTCGAGCGAGGACGGACCGCCTCGGTCTTCGACGCCGCGACCGATCCATACACCCGGCAGCTCCTGGCCTCGATCCCGGCGATCGGCTAACGCCCCCTGATCGGTATGACCAGTTTTGCCGGAAAGTCCACCCCACCTGCGAGTAATCCCGCAAATATCGCCACTAAGGCGATCAAGCCGGGAAATTGGTATGACAAGTCTGTTGACTGGTGTGACCCGGGTCATCCATACTTCGTCCCCAACGACGAGGTGTGACCGCAGTGCGGTCCTCGGAACCCGGAGGTGGACGTGGCACGCAAAGTGCTCATCGCGTGGGGAGTGGCGGCTGCGCTGCTTCTGGCCGGATGCGGGGGACAGGGGGCGGCGAGCGGCCAGAAGATCAAGGTCGGGCTGGTGACCCAGGCCTGGGACAACCCGGCGATCAAGGACATGTCCAACGCGGCCGAAGCCGCGGCCACCGCGAAGGGCAACATCGAGTTGCTCTCCCAGGACAGCCGCGACATGCAGGACATGGTCACCAAGCTGCAGGCGATGATCGGCCGCGGCGTCAAGGCGCTCGGCATCGAGCCCTGGGACAAGCAGCAGATCATGCCGATCCTGAACCAGGCGAAGGCGGCGAACATCCCGGTCTTCATCCTGCAGTCGGAGATCGACGGTGCGCACGGCAAGGGCCTGGTCGTCACCTCGATCATCGGGGACGAGACGGCGGGCGGCACGGTCGCCGGCACCTGGCTCGGTCAGCAGCTCAAAGGCCCGGCGAAGGTCGCGGTGCTCGAAGGCGCCCCGGCCGACACGCCCGGCATCGAGCGTGCGAACGGGTTCGTGCAAGGCCTGAGCGCGGCCAACCCGAGCGCGGCCGTCGTCGCCCGGCAGCCGGCGGATTGGGCGCGGGACAAGGCTTTGCGGGTGACGACCGACATCCTGACCGCGCATCCCGACGTGCACGCGGTGTTCGCCGACAACGACGAGATGGCCTTCGGGGCGATCTCGGCACTCGAAGCCCGCAACCTCAAGGGAAAGGTGCCCGTCGTCGGCTACAACGGCACGTGCATCGGGCTCCGGGCCACCTATCAGGGCACCTTCGCCGCCGACGGGATCCTCTTCCTGGACCACGTCGGTGCGGAGTTCGTGAACTCCGTCGTCGCCCGGCTCGACGGGAAGAACGTGCCCGAGAAGGTCGAGCCGCCGATCACCCTGCTCACCACCGCTGGGCTCAAGCAGATCGCGGACGGGGCGAAATCGGTCGACGTGAACGGAAAGCCGTTCGCCGTCGACGCGGCGCTGGCCAAGCGCGTGAACGACGCGGTGGCCGGCCGGTGCTGACCATCCGACGGGAGGTGTCCCGATGATCCCCGCCACCGGACAGGCGAGCCGGAAAGTGCTTGCCGCGCACCAGGTCGCCAAGACCTACGGCGGCGTCTACGCCCTGCGCGACGCCGACTTCACCGTCCACTCCGGACAGGTCCACGCGCTGCTCGGCGAGAACGGCGCGGGCAAGTCCACGCTGGTGAAGATCCTCACCGGGGTGCACTCACCCGACCACGGGAAGGTGCTGATCGACGGCGAGCCGGTCGCCTTCCACTCGCCGCTGCACGCCGAGCGCCTGGGTATCCACGCGATTCACCAGCATCTGGCGCTGGTCCGGGGGCTGAGCATCGTCGACAACTTCCTCCTCGGCCGAACCCACGCGGGCGATCGGGCGGGGCGCTTCGGCTTCCTCGACCGGCGCGAGGCCGCCAAGGTCGCCGAAGAGGCGGCCGCCGCGGTTGGGTTGCACGTCGATCCGTTCACGAGGGTCTCCGAGTTGTCCTTGCCGCAGGCACAACTCGTCCAGATCGCGCGGGCGCTGACCGCCGAGGCGAAGGTGCTCGTCCTGGACGAGCCGACCGCCGCGCTGACGCCGGCCGACCGTGACAACCTGTTCGAGCGGCTCGACCGGCTTCGCCGCGACGGCGTCGGGCTGGTCTACATCAGCCACCGGCTCGACGAGATCACCGCGCTCTGCGACCGCGCGACCATCCTGCGGGACGGCCGGATCGTCCGGGAAATGGCCAAGGACGAGCTGACCGTCGACGCCATGATCGAGGCGATGCTGGATCGGCCGGTCCGGCAGCTGTACCCGCCGCGCGCGGACGGGCCGTCCGGTTCGCCGGTGCTGCGGGTCGAGAAGCTGACGGTCCCGGGGCAGCCGCCGGTCGGGTTCACTGTCAACGGCGGTGAGGTACTCGGCCTGACCGGTCTGGTGGACGCCGGGATGGTTCCGGTGGCCGAAGCGGTGTGCGGCAGCCGCCGGGCGGAGTCGGGCGTGGTGTTCGTGGACGGGTCCGAGGCCTTGCCCCGCACCGCGTTGGAGGGCATGCGGCACGGCATCGCGCTCGTTCCGGCGGACCGGTCCCAAGCGCTGGTCGCCGGTCTGAGCATCGCCGAGAATCTGGCGCTGACCTCGTCGAGCCGGGCGCAGCTCGCCTCTCGCACCCGGCGCCGGTTCCGCTGGCTGTCGCGCCGCCGGACCAGGGCCGACGCGGCGGGGGTGATCGATCGCTTCGCGGTCGACCCGCGCCGCCCGGAGCTGGCCACCGGTTCGCTCAGCGGCGGGAATCAGCAGAAGATCGTACTCGCCAAGGCGGTTTCACTGTCACCTCGCGTGCTGGTACTGATCGAGCCGACGGCCGGCGTCGACGTGGGGAGCCGGGCACAGATCTACCGGCTGCTGCGCGAGATCGCCGCGCAGGGCGTCGCGGTGCTGCTGGTGAGTTCGGACATGCAGGAGGTCTGCGGCCTGAGCGACCGGGTGTGCGTGTTCCGCGCGGGCGCGATCGTCGCGGAGATCCCCGGCCCGACCACCGAGCGGGACATCATGGGGCAGGCGACCCGGCCGCTGGCGGGTGTGCAGTGAGCGAAGGCGACTCCCCGGACGGGTCGCGCCCGGCCGCCGCGAGCCGTCGCCGCCCGCCGCTCCCGGCGTCGCCGCGGCCGCTTCTCGGTATGCTTCGCCCCATGGCAGGCCCACTCAACGGTGTTCGCGATCATGTCGTGTCGATGATCGTCACGGGCGAACTGCGTCCCGGGGCCGCGCTGCCCGCCGAACGGGAGCTCGCGATCCGCCTCGGGGTCTCCCGCCCGCTGGTGCGCGAGGCCCTGCGGAGTCTCGAAGCGGTGAACATCGTCGAGTCCCGCCGCGGCGCCGGAACCTACGTCACGGAGCTGAGCCCGGAGCTGCTGCTCGCCCCGCTGAGCCACGCGTTCCGGCTCATCCACGGTTCGTACCTCGACCTGTTCCAGGTGCGGCGTTTCCTGGAACCCGCCGCCGCAGCGGAAGCGGCCGGCTCGGTCGAGGAAGAGCACCTCGCCGAAATGGACGAGCTGCTCGCGGCACTCGACGAACTCGACGAGGACACGTTCCCGGAGAACGACCTGGCGTTCCACGAATGGATCGTCCGGCAGACCGGCAACCCGCTGCTGCTCAGCATCATCCGCGGCATCCGGGACCTGGAGTTCACCGTGCTCGAAGTGACCGCGGCGAGCGCACGGAACCGGGAACAGTCGCAGATCGAGCACCGCGCGATCGGCAAGGCGATCCGGGAAGGCGACCCCGAACGCGCCAAGGCGGCGATGCTGCTGCACCTCGCCCGGGTCGAGGATCAGCTGCGCAGTTCCGGCGCCGGGGTTCCGGAGCTGGCCGAAGAAGCGCCCTGAGCTGTCCGGGGGTTCGGATCTCGTCCGGCGGTCGCCGGACTTCAGGGACTGGTTGTACGAGACGGCACGCGGAGTAGCCGCCGCGGAGAACGCAGGTAACAAGGCCAGACGGCCGCCACCTTGGGTGTGGTCGCTTCGCGAGGTAAGCAAGCGTTGGAGAAGCTACCCGTTCGGAAACGGCAAAATTACCTGGGCCGAACCCTTGCCCATGTACCCAATGACCGGGCGCAACCTGCCAATTCGGCCGCCGACGCCGACACCTCATCCCCGCGAGTCGCCGGATGGTCGACCGTCATTGGATCTTCTCCGTCGAGTCAGAGGCGGCCTGGAGAACTTATAGCCTCCCACTCCGGCCGCTCCTCGCGGAGCGCCGCGCACCCAGCCCCTTCCCGCAAACCGGCTGGGTGCGCACTTTCCACTTCAAGCTTCCGACTCGAAAGAAGGTGACACTCTTATGAATGGCGATCAGGTCGACTCGCAACACGGTTCTCATAGTGATGATATGTCCGGGAATTCTGAACAAGACAAGCTGGCGGCCGCGAAGGAACGGATGGCCGAGACCGGTGCATCGATCGCCGAGACCGCCGCGAAGCTCCGTGCGGCGATCGACGCGGGAACGGTTCCACCGAAGGCCACGACGCAGTTTGCCGCGATGCTGGAGGAAATCGCCGCACAGATGCGGCCGGAATCGCCAGATAACACAGATTGAGAACAAGCGTTCAGGTTCGCGATCATGCGGCCTGAGTAGTTCTACCTATCGCGCATGAGTAGACGTGCCCGGGATGCCCGGGTAGGTCCCCGTGACTGTGACCTGAGCCGTTGAATCTCCGGCGTCCCCTCCCGTAGTGTCACCAAGTGACTACGGGAGGGGACACGATGGGATTCCGGACGGTGCCGGACGCCTTACGCGCGGCGGGGAAGGTCGCTGGTGACACGACGGGCGAACTACGCGGAGCGGACTGCGGTGAACCGGTCGGCGGACTGTCGGCCGCCTTGCCCGGCGGAAATGCGGCAGGCGCGGCGTCATCGTTCAGCAACTCGTGGCAGACGTCCTTCAAGACCTGGTGCACTGACGCGGGCCAGTACGGCGCAGACCTGGCCAAGGCCGCCGACGCCTACCAAGCTGGAGACCACGCTGCCGCTAACACCGCGTCCGACGCGGGCAACCTCCGGAGGCCCCGCTGATGGTCAGCGTCTCCGACGTGAAGCGGTGGAACATCGGGCAATTGGACGAGATCTTCCGCACGGTGCAGCAGCGGCTTCAGGTCCTCACTCACTCGGGCGATGACTACGGCAAGGTGTTCCCGGTCGAGGGCTGGGCTGGACCGGCCGCCGACAACGCCGGATCGACACACCAGGGCCTGATGTTCCGGATCGACAAGATGGCGGCCGGAGCGAGCATCGTCGGCAAGTCCATCGGGCAAGCCGCCGACGCGATCAGCGGTGTTCAGCACGCCATCGCCAACGCCGAAGAACTCGCCCGCAAATACGGCTACCAGATTGCCGGCAACGGCACGGTCAATGACCTCTACCCCGACGGCAAAGCACCCGCAGAGCTGCATCCGGAAGACCGCGCCCGTGCCCGGACCGAGGTCGGCGACGCCATCACCCAAGCCCTGCGCACAGCCGACGACATCGACAACGACCTTGCCTCGGTCCTCAAGCGCGCGGAAGCCGGCGACTTCGGTACCGGCGACGAAACCACCGTCACTGCCGCAGCCGCAGACGGCGCCCTAGATCCCGGCCTCACCCTGTCGGAGCCACCGAAGGACGGCACACCCAGCCAAAACGCCGGCTGGTGGAACTCCCTCTCACCCGCCGGACAAGCCATCCTCCTGCGCGACCACCCGGACTGGCTCGGCAACCTTGACGGACTCCCAGGCGCTGTCCGCTCCCAGGCGAACATCGCCCGGATGCCCGCCGAACGAGCCGACCTCCAACGCCAACTCGCGACCGCTCAGAGCTACATCGATCAGATCAAGGGAATGCCGTACCCACCACCAGGATTGATGTCCAACGCAATCGGCGAGTGGCAAAAAATAGAAGCGAAACTCAATTCGCTGGACTCGATCGACGCGACAATGGCAAAAGGTGATCGCCAACTGCTGACGTTGGATACGTCGGGCGAACGAGTCAAGGCGACAATAGCAGTTGGCAACGTCGACACCGCTGAACATGTCGCGGTTTTCACGCCTGGCTTCACATCCACCGTGGACGGAAGCCTCAAGGGCTACGACAATGACATGCAGAATCTTCTTCAGCACAGCGAGAACATTTCTAATCGTTTCGGCGACGGCGGAAGCGTTGCTGCCGTAACTTGGATCGGCTACGAGGCGCCTCAAACCTCAGACGTACTCAATCCTGACTTGTCGGTAGGCAATGACAACTTGGCGAAAATCGGAGCCCACAAGCTCGATGGATTCCTCAATGGGATCGGTGCGTCCCATGATATCCAGAACCAGTCACTGCATTTGACCGCCCTTGGTCACTCATACGGCAGCCTCACCACCGGGATTGCCTTGCAACAGTCAACGCCAGTGCACGATGCCGTCGTATTCGGGTCTCCCGGTCTTGACATGCAGACGCCGAGTGATCTCAAGGTGCCGCAAGGTCACGTCTACTCAGAATGGTCCGATCAGGACCCAGTGCCACGCCTGGACATCGCTCACAATTTCGGAACGTCGCCTTATCAGGCGATCTCCGGTGGTTCGGTTGCCGGTATTGAACAACTGTCGACCGGCGATGCATCCGGAGCGGATGGGCGCACGCTTCATGCGACTCACGAGCATGGACAGTATCTGGACAACAACTCGACCAGCCAATACAACATGGCAAACGTCGTTGCCGGACGGCCGGACCTCACGGTGCGACATGTACAGCCGTGGGAAGTGCCGTCACCGCCGCCGACGCCGGGGCAGCCAGTTCCTGCGCCACCCGGCCGCGACCCGCAACCGCCGCCCAGATAGCGAGGATCCACTTCATCAATGAAGCGCACATACTGCCTGATTGCCGCCGTCTGCATGACGTTGGTGGTGAGCGCCTGCGGCCCAGATGTACCCCCGGAGACCACTGTGAGTCAGAAAACCGAGCAGTTCAACGAGTTAATGAAACGTCCCGACCTTGACCAGGCGGTAGCTCGTTACGAGGATCTTTACAGCAAGGTGCGCGACCAAGTTACAGCTATCGTGCCAACACTGAAATGGCAGCAAGCGAATCCGTCGACAGCGGCATCCTGTGGCAACGACTCCACGGCCGTTAATGCCAACTTGAGGAAAGACGATGCCGAAGTCAAGGGGCTTGCAAACTGGATGGCCAAAGGAAATCTGCCCGATGCTCAATGGGAGCAGGTGGTTTCGGCCGTTGGTCGTATTGCGCAAGACTACGGATTTGGCGGCGGCGAGGTCGTGGTAAACCGGCCAAGTAATCACGAAGTAGTTTTTCGTGACGTCTTCAATGCTGAATTGAACTTTGGCACCGCAGTGAACACGACGCTACTTTTGCGTACGGGATGCCACCTGACCGCAGAGGCCAAGACCCGTGGCATCCCCGCGCCGGTGCCAACTTATTGATCGTGTTGATCGTGCCTTATTTTCCTTGCCAGAACGTTGAAAGCGGACCCGCCGTCGGTACGATGGCGCGTCCGCTTCACGCGAAGCCCTTGGGTGACATGTGAACCGTTGAGTGTCACGAATGGCCCGTTGTCAAGGGGACAACGTATGCAAGAATGGGATACGCGTCACTATTGACAGATTCTTCTTGACCTTTCCGGGTTGAACGTTGCAACCGGATCTTCCTAGCTTGTGATCGCCGTCACGGGCCTGCGTGAGTGGGTTGGTGCTGGTGGTTGTGCGTTGGGCGCTACTTCGGTGACCGGCCGTGGCGATCCTCCTTGATCGGGGACGCATGGAGTCGAGGTGTCACCGGTAGCGCGTGGTGCCAGGTTGACCGGACTTGATGCGGTACGCCCACCGTGGCTAGGCCGCCGCCGGTCGAGGGACCGAGCCCCCGGATTCCGGGGTGCCGCCTCGCGAGCCCCGTTCGGGGCTGTGCAACCGCTGCGCTGCCGCCGAGGCCGCCCGGCTGCTCCAGGAATACGGCATACCGCCGCGTGGCGACCTCGCGACGACGGCCGACGTTGAACAGAAGCTCGCGGCGCGCATGGTGCGGGAAGGCCGCAAGCACTTGGATGTGTCCCTGAACAACCGGCCGTGCAAGGGTCCATACGGCTGTGACACGTTGGTGCCGATTATCCTGCCCGAGGGCTGCACGATGACCGTGCACGCCCCGAACTACCGCAAGACGTTCACCGGAGGAGCCAAGCCGTGGTCACGCTAGAAGTCTGGTACAACCAGGAGCCGGACAACGACTATTCCGAGGGTGATCCGGCCATCGTCATCGAGACGCCGGAGGAACTCGACGCGCTCATTGCACGGGTGCAAGCCGACACCAAAGACGTTGCGGTGCCGTCAATGGTGGAGTGTTCCGTGGTCGGTGACCCACAGCGCGGCGTGTTCGACATGGGCATCGGGCAGGCAACGGGATTTGTCATGTTCATGACATCGGAACCTGCGCAGACACACAGCGACGGCAACTCCGGTGAATACGTTGTCTACGACTACATGGCGCACGTGCGGGAAATACCGGCCAGTTACGAAGTGCCGATGGACGAGGTGCGACGAGTCGCACGCGAATTCCTGGCAACAGGAACCGTCCCCACAGGCTTGACCCCTAAAACCGATACCAAGTAGCGCCGAGTCGGGAACCTGACCGCAGGCTGTGAAGGCCACCTTCACAGCCCCAGAGGCCAGGGTGTCGGCAAAGTCGGTGTAGAGGTCCGTGAAGGGACCCTTCACGGACTCTGAGTCTGTGAAGGGTCCCTTCACAGACCCGAAACCGGTCCGGCGCACGCCACGAGCTGGTCGCACACACCTCCGATCGCCCACCGCCGGGCCCCCGACCAACTTTGCCGGGGCCCTGGCCCCAGAGTCCGTGAAGGGTCCCTTCACAGCCCGAGTCCACCGAACCCGCGCTAGTCGACAGCGACTCCCGCGGCGCGTAATGCGCGCTCGACGAGATGCGCGCCCATGTCCCGCTTCTCCGCAGTAACCGTGCCGACGGCGTCGAAGTCGTTGCCGACCGCGCCGTTGAAAACCCCGCGGGACAGCCGTCCGGTCGACGCGGTGAGGAGCGTTTCGAGGCTGGGCAACCGGAACGGCCGATCTGCCACGCCGAAAGAGACGGCGCGGCCGTGCTCCTCGCTGCCGTCGGCCGGGAGCGTCAGTGCGGCGCCGGCTTCCGCGAAGTCGCCGTGCCGGGGTGCGAATTCCTCGAAGCCCCAGCGTCCGCCGGCGTTCGGGACCTCGAAGTCCAGGTGGGTGAGGATCTCGTCGTCCTCGACGGTCGTGCTGAGGTAGCCGAGGAAAAAATCGCCGGCCTGCTCGACGCGTTCGCCGCGGGTGGACTTCAGGGTGATCCGGGCGTCCGCGAGCAGCATCGTCGCCGCCATTTCGGCGGACGGGTCGGCGTGTGCCACGCTGCCGCCGATCGTGCCCCGCGAACGGATCTGGACGTGGCCCACCCAGCTTGCCGCCGTGGCCAGCAGCGGCCAGGCGGCCCGGACCTCCGGCGCCCGTGCGAGCCGGCCCGTGGTGGTCATGGCGCCCAGGCGGAAACCCCGGCCGGTGATCGTCTGCTCGGCCAGCTCCGTGATGTTGCCGAGGTCGACCAGGACGGGCGGGCGGACCAGGCGGTAGTTCAGCATCGGCAGCAGGCTCTGGCCCCCGGCGAGCACCTTGCCGCCCTCTTCGGCGCACTCCGCGAGGTCGTCGAGCGCGCGCCCGAGAGTGGCCGGTGCGCGGTACAGGAACGACGAGGGCTTCATAGCCCCCAACTCTACGCTTTGGACTGACCAGTGTCACGACATCGAGCCGATTTGACGGCGTGTTGGCCAGTTTTGGCCGTGAGATCAAAAAATCGGTAAGGCCAATTCCTTGACGGCGGGGCGTCGGCGTGGTGTTATTCGGGCCACCCCGGCTGTGCATCCCCTCGGAAGGAGGAGCTGGTGAGTGCTACTCGACTGCCCCCGGCGCGGACCGCGGAGCCGGTCCCGGCGCCGGCTCGCAAGCGCCGTCCCGTCTGGTCCCGCGTCCTCGCGTCGCCGATCGCTGGAACCTCGGTGGCGCTGATCGCGGTGTGCGGGGTCCTGGCCGCCATCGCGCCCGATTTCGCCACTGTCGGGAACGTGCTGAACATCCTGCTCGCCGCCTCGACCCTGACCGTCCTGGCCTGTGGCCTGACCGTGGCGCTGATCGCCGGCGAGATCGACCTCTCGGTCGGCTCGGTCGAAGCGCTGACGGGGTCGGTGGCCGCGGTCATGATCGTCACCTACGGCATCCCGTGGCCGCTGGCGATCGTCGGCGGGATCGCCGTCGGTGCCGCGGCCGGATTCGTGAACGGCCTCTTCCTCACGAGGTTCGCGGTGCCCTCCTTCGTCGCTTCGCTGGCGATGCTGAGCATCGCCAGCGGCGCGGCCAATCTGCTGACCAACGGCACCTCGGTGTTCGGCCTCGGCAGCCAGTTCGGCTTCCTCGGCACCGGAAAGGTGTTCGGCATCCCGGTGCCGGTCCTCATCGCCGCGGTCGTGGCGCTGGTGCTGGCGGTGACGCTGCGCCGGACCAGTTTCGGGCTGGACGTCTACGCCGTCGGCGGAAACCGGGAGGCGGCAAGGCTTTCCGGGGTCAGCATCGCGAGCATCAAGATCAAGGTGCTGGTGCTCAGCGGCGCGCTGGCCGGTCTGGCCGGGCTCATCATCGCCGCCCGGCTCGATTCCGGTTCGGGCACCGTCGGCACCCAGGACCTGATGGCGGCGATCGCGGCCGTGGTCATCGGCGGGACCTCGCTCAACGGGGGAGTCGGCAGCATCGGCGGCTCCGTCGTCGGCGCGCTGCTCATCGCCACCATCCAGAACGGCCTGGTGCTGATGAACATCACCGCGTTCTGGCAGCAGGTCGCGATCGGCTCGCTGATCCTCATCGCCGCTCTGCTGGAGCGGCTGTCCCGGCTCACCATCGGAGGCAAGCCAGCATGACCACGCACCAGGAGTACGACCTCGTCATCCGGGGCGGCATCGTCGTCAACGCCGACACGATGGCCGCCGGTGACGTCGCCGTCCGCGGCGGCAAGGTCGTCCAAGTGGGAACCGTCGAAGGCGCCGGCGCCGACGAGGTCGACGCCACCGGCTGCCTGGTGGTGCCGGGCGCCATCGACGTGCACACCCACTTCCACCACTACGTGGGCTACGTGGGCTCGCACAACGCCGACGACTACGACTCCGGCACCCGCGCCGCCGCCGCGGGCGGGATCACCACCATCATCAACTACGCCTTCCAGGAGGAAGGCGAAACGCTGATGGCCGCCATCGAACGCGACCTCGAACTGGCGAAGACGACGGCGAACATCGACTACGGGCTGCACGTCGTGGTCACCGACGACGCGGAGAAGGCCGTCGCCGAGTTCCCCCAGGTGGTCGACGCCGGGGTGACCAGTGTCAAGGTTTTCGGTGCCGTGTCAGGGTTTCAGCTGCCGGACGCGGGAATTCTCGAAGTGCTCCGGGCGGCCCGTGACGCCGGCATGATCGTCAACGTGCACGCCGAGGACGGGGTGCTCATCGACTTCCTCACGCGCGCGTTCGAGCAGCGCGGGGACCTGGGCGTCGAGTTCCTGCCCCAGGCGAGGCCGCCGCAGGCGGAAACGATCGCCACGCGCAAGATCGCCGAATATGCCGCGCTGCTCGAAGCGCCGGTGTACTTCGTGCACCTGAGCACCGAGGGAGCGCTCGAAGCGGTCCGCGACGCCCGCAAGAAGTTCGGCCGGATCTTCGTCGAGACGCGCCCGGTGTACCTGTTCCTGGAGCAGAGCGTTTACCAGTTGCCGGACAAGGAGGGCAACAAATACGTGTGCCTCCCGCCGATCCGGTCCACCACCGATTCCGAGGCGCTGTGGAAAGGCTTGCAGGGCGGCGAGATCCAGACGTATGCGACCGACCATGCGCCGTGGAAGGCGGAGCAGAAGCTCGCCGACGCGCCGTTCTGGCGGATTCCCGCGGGCGTCTCGAACCTTCAGACCAGCGTGCCGATGCTGTTCTCGGAGGGCGTGCGGACGGGCAAGCTCGACGCTCGCCAGTTCGTGGCGCTCACGTCCACCAATCCGGCCAAGCTCTTCGGCATGCATCCGGCCAAGGGCGTGCTCGCGCCGGGCGCGGACGCCGACATCGCGGTGATCGATCCGGAGGACGTCCGGCGGCTCACGGTCGACGAAATGCATTCCAACGCCGACTACGACCCGTACGAAGGGTACGAGTGCCATGGCTGGCCGCGATTCGTCTTCTCCCGTGGGGTCCTGGTCGCCGAGCGCGGCAACGCCCGGCACAATCCGGGGCGCGGCAAGTACATTCGCCGGGGAGCCGGCAACTACGATGTCTGAGCCTCCCTCCGGCGACATCACCGTGGGGGTAGTCCAAACGCCTGCCGGTGGCATCGGACCCGCGGCGGTCCTCGATCTGGGGCGCACCCTCGGGCGGCACGATCTGCTCGTCTTTCCCGAAATGGCGAACACGCCGTACTTCCCGCTGGCCGGAGTCGATCCCCGGAACCGGCCCGGACCACAGGCCCTGCCGCTGGAGGAGGTCGTCGATCCTTTTCGGACACTCGCCGGGAGACTGGACAGCAACCTGGTCGTCGGCGTGTGCTTCACCGATGGCCGGCGGGTGCACAACGCCGCCGTCGTGCTCGACCGGGATGGCCGGATCGTCGAGGGGAGAGGCGTCACCAGTGGCGAATACCATGCTGTCTACGAGAAAACCCACCTCTGCACGGTGCGTGGCTACGGATCGACGTTCGTTGAGGACGAGCATTTCGAAGCCGGGCCCGAGCTGCTGACCTGGGACCTCGATTTCGGCCGCATCGGCGTGCTCGTCTGTTACGACCGGCATTTTCCTGGCGCGTGGGCGACGCTCACCGCCAATTCGGCCGACATCGTCGCCGTCCCCACCGCGTCGCCGCAGGGGACTGAACCGACCTTCGCCGCCGAGATGCAGGCCATGGCGCTCCAGCAGAGCGCCATCGTGGCGGTCGCGAACCGGCACGGCCGGGAAGTCCTCGGCGACAGCGACGTGACGTACCTGGGCCAGTCCATGGTCATCGGGCCGGACGGGCGGATCGCCCGGATCGCCGACGCCGGATCGGTCACCACGGCGACGGGGGCCTTCGCGAAGACCGCGGTCGCGACCACGGCCCGCGCCATGGGCATCCGCGGCGCGCAACGACCGGACCTCTACACCTACCGCCTGACGAGCTGAGCGAGGAAGAACCACGAACATGACCACGACCCGAGTCGCCGACATCATCGGTCAGATCCTCGCGGACCAGGGGATCGACACCTTCTTCATGCTCACCGGTGGCGATCCCGCCCTGTGGACCGCGTTCCAGCGGCGCGGCATCCGGATGATCCCGTGCCGCAGCGAGCAAGGCGCCGTGTACATGGCCGACGGCTACGCCCGGATCACCGGACGGCCGACGTTCGTCTACGGCCAGCACGGCCCCGGGTCCGCGAACGTCGCCGCGGCGCTGGCCGACGCGTACTGGGCGATGAGCCCCGTCGTCTCCCTCACCAGCTCCGTGCCCGCTGCCACCCGCGACCGGCACGAGTACCAGCTGCTCGATCAGCTCGCGCTGCACCAGCCGGTGACCCACTGGGCGGGCGAGGCTCGCCAGGGCGATCACGTGCGGCGGATGCTCCTGCGCGCGATGCACGAGGCGGTTTCGGCGCCCGGACCGGCGCACCTCGATGTGCCCAGGGACGTGATCGCCGAGACGACCGAGCCCGAGGCGGCTGCCGCGGCGCCGGCCACCCGGCTGGCCGCGCCGATGTACCGGCCGCTTCCGTCCGCGGAGGTGCTCGGTTCGATGATCGACGCGCTGACCTCCGCCCGGCGGCTGGTCATCCTGGCCGGGTCCGGCGCACGCGTTTCCGGTGTCGGCGAGGAAATCGCCCAGCTCGCCGAGCTGCTCCAGGCACCGGTGGTGACTTCGATCGGCGGCAAGGGCAGCATCGCCGACAGCCATCGGCTCGGCGCCGGCGTCGTCGGCCGGTACGCGGCACCGATCTCCAACCGGATCGCCCGCGAGGCCGATCAGGTGCTCGTGCTCGGCAGCCGCACCGGCTCGGTGACCAGCGACTCCTTCACGCTGTTCGAGGACGTCCCGCTGATCAGGGTCGACACCGCGACCGGTTCCCTCGATCCGGCGGCCGGGCTCAACGTGCTCGGCGACGTCAAGGCCACGGTCGCCGCGCTGATCGAAGCGCTCTCCGCCGACACGGCACGCGCCACGGCCGCGCGTGACCGCGCCTGGCTGGCCGAGTGCGTCGACGAAATCGCGAACTGGCGGGCGCATGCCCTGGACACGGCGGACACCAGCACCGAGCACATGCACCCTCGCGAGGTCGTCTCGATGATCGCGGACGCCTTGGACGGTGAGGACATCGTCGTCGCCGACACCGGGTACATGGCCGCGTGGGCAGGCGTGCTCTACCCGCAGCGGAGCACGGGCGCGACCTTCCTCCGCGCCGCCGGGTCACTCGGCTGGGCCATTCCGGGCGCGCTCGGCGCGCAACTCGCCGCGCCGGATCGGCGGGTCGTGTGCATCACCGGCGACGGAGGCGCCGGCTACAACCTCGCCGAGCTGGAGACGGCCGCGCGCGTGGGCATTCCCGCCACGATCGTGGTGATGAACAACGGGACCCTCGCCTTCGAGTACCACCTGCAGAAGTACGTCGAGGGCAACATCATCCCGGAGATCAACGACTTCGGGGACGCGAGCTACGCCGACGCCGCGATCGCGCTCGGGGCACGCGGCGTCACCGTCCGGACCGCGGCCGAGCTGGCGAAGGCGCTGAGCGAGGCCGGTGGTGCGCCGACGCTGATCGACGCCCGGATCGATCCGGAAGCGATCGCCCCCGTGACCTCTTACGCTGCGAGTATGCCGATGCCGACCGGAGCATGAGCAGGAAAGGCGGGCAGCCGGAATGAGAATCACCGTCGAGGTCAACGGCCGCACCCGGGAGTCCGATGTGGAGCCGCGGACGCTGCTTTGTGACTATCTCCGGCACGAGCTGGGGCTCACGGGCACGCATGTCGGCTGCGAGCACGGTGTGTGCGGCGCGTGCACCGTGCTCGTCGACGGTGAGGCCGTCCGCTCGTGTCTCACTCTCGCGGTGCAGATGTCCGGCCGGTCGGTGCGGACCGTGGAGGATCTGGCGCCGGAGGGGGCGGAATTGACCGAGATCCAGCAGGCGTTCCGGAAACATCACGCCCTGCAATGCGGATTCTGCACGCCGGGGATTCTCATGTCGCTGACCGCCGAGCGGAACCGTCCCGCTCCGTCGCGGGAGGACGCGCTGGACAGTGTGCGCGGGCACATCTGCCGGTGCACCGGATATCGCGGCATCAAGCGGGTCGTCGAGGAGATCTTCGCCGAGTCCGACGGGGAGAACCCGAGATGACGGGAAAGGCGACCGGCACACCGGTGGAGCGGGTGGAGGACGAACGTCTTCTGCGTGGTCTCGGCGCCTACGTCGACGATTTGGTCACGCCGGAGACCCTGCACGCCTACTTCGTGCGTTCGGTGCACGCCAACGCCCGGATCACCGCGATCGACGTCGAACAGGCCAAGCGGCTCAACGGCGTCCGTGCCGTGTGGACCGGGCATGATCTCGGCGACCTCAACGGCCCGCTGCCCCTGCTCGCCCCGCACCCGGACCTCATCGCGCCGCGGACGCAGCTGCCACTGGCCGTGGATCGGGTGCGGTATGTCGGCGAGGCGATTGTCATGATCGTGGCCGACAGCCGGTACCGGGCCGAGGACGCGGCGGAGCTGGTCGAGATCGACTACGAGCCGCTCCCTGCCGTCGTCGAGTTCTCCGACACCGGCCGGGGGAGGGTGCACGACGATGTCGCCGACAACGTCGCAGCGGTGGTTCACCAGTCTCGCGGCGATGTCGAAAACGGGCTGGCCGCCGCACCGCACCAGCTCACGCTCGACCTGGAGATCGAGCGCAGCGGCGGTATGCCCATGGAGGGCAGGGGAGTGCACGCCACGTGGGATCGGCGCACGGGCCGCCTGCACGTGTCCGACTCGACCCAGTCGCACGTGGCCATCCGGCAGGGACTCAGCCGGATTCTCGACCTGCCGCTGGACCGGCTCGAAGTCGTCGCCCCGGACGTCGGCGGCGGTTTCGGCACCAAGATCATGCTGTTCTACCCCGAGGAGGTGCTCGTCCCGCTCGCGGCCATGCGCCTCGAAGCGGCCGTGGCCTGGACCGAGGACCGGTACGAGCACTTCATCAGCGCCAATCAGGAACGCGGCCAGGTGCACCAGGCCACCGTGGGCTACGACGCCGACGGCCGGCTGCTGGCGGTGCGAACCGCGTTCGTCCACGACACCGGCGCCTACATCCCGTACGGGATCGCGGTGCCTGCCGTGACCGGGACGCACCTGCCCGGCCAGTATCACGTGCCGGACTACGCATTCACCGGCCGCGTGATCTACACCAACAAGCCGCCGGTCAGCCCGTATCGCGGCGCCGGTCGCCCGCAGGGTGTGTTCGTGATGGAACGGCTCATCGGCGCGGTGGCGAAGTCGCTGGGTCTGGAGCCCAGCGAAGTGCGTCGGCGCAATTTCGTCCCCGAAGACGCTTTTCCTTACGACACCGGTCTCGATCTGCACGACGGAAGCCGCGCGATCTACGACAGCGGCCGCTACGCCAAGGGTTTCCAGCTCGCGATGCAGCACGCGGACCTGCCCGCTTTCCGTGCCCGGCAAAAGGAGCGCCGGGACGAGGGACGATTCACCGGTATCGGTTCGGCCACCTACGTCGAAGGGACCGGTGTGGGCCCGTACGAAGGCTGCACCGCGGCGCTCAACCCGAACGGCAGGATCGTCGTCGAAGTTTCCGTACCTTCGCAAGGACAAGGGCACGCGACCACGTTCGCGCAGGTGGCGGCCGACGTCCTCGGCTGCGATCCGGCGGATGTCGTCGTCCGGGCGACCTCGGGCGGCGCCGGTGCGGTGGGGCACGGAACGTTCGGCAGCCGCGCCGCCGTGATGGCCGGTAACGCAGTCGCCGCGGCGGCCACCACCCTGCGTCGGCAAATCCTTGAAACCGCAGCGGAATTCTTCGAATGCGCCGTCGAAGACCTGACCATCGACCACGGGCTCGTCCGGGTCGCGGGCACCGGTGCGGGCCTGTCCCTGGCGGAACTCGCCACCGGTGCCAACCCGATCCGGTATCCGGCCGGACCTGCGGCACCGGGTCCGCGGGCCGGGGGTGACGCGCCGCCGATCGTCTTGTCTGCGACCGAGTACTTCCGCCGGCGGCAGTGGGTGTTCGGCTCCGGCGCGCACGTCGCCGAGGTGGAGGTCGACCCCGCCACGGGCAAGACGACCCTGCTCAACTACGTCGTGGTGCACGACTGCGGCCGGGTCCTGAACCCGCTCGTCGTCGACGGGCAGATCCTGGGCGGGCTCGTGCAGGGCATCGGGGGCGCGCTGCTGGAGCTGTTCACCTTCGACGACACCGGCCAGCCCACCACGACCAGCTACCTCAACTTCCGGCTGCCCACCATCGACGACCTGCCCCCGCTCGTGCTGGACGAGCTGCAGACCCCCTCGCCATGGAATCCGCTCGGGATCAAGGGCACCGGGGAGGCGGGCATCATCCCCGTCGCCGCCGCGATCGCCGAAGCGATCGAAGACGCGCTCGAACCCCTCGGGGTGTCCGTGCACCGCATGCCGATGACCTCGCAGCGCGTGCGGCACCTGATTGCCACATCCACCCCGCTACCCAAGGAATCGTGACCGTGGAACTCTTGCACGAGTTTGCCATCGCCGCGCCCCCGGACGCCGTTTTCGGCTTCCTGCTCGATGCGCCGAGTGTCGTCACCTGCGTCCCCGGCGTCACCATCGACCGGATCGTGGACGAATCGACGTTCGAAGGAAGCCTCAAGGTCAAAGTCGGCCCGGTGACGGTGCGCTACCGGGGAAACGGCGCCATCACCGCCGTCGACAAGGACAAACGGGCGGCCACGATCCGGGCCGAGGGCGAGGAACAAGGCGCGGCCGGCACCGTGGCGGCCACCATGGAGATGTCGGTGGCCGAGGCCGAGGGCCAGTCCCGCGTCACCATCCACACGGATCTCGCGATCGCCGGGCGGGTCGCCACGATGGGCCGCGGAGTGCTCCAGCAGGTGAGCAATCAGCTGGTCGGCCAGGCGGCCCGGCAGATCGAGAGCAGGATTCTCGGCTCCGCACCGGAAACCTCTGCCGATGTGCGGACACCGGCCGCCGCCCCGGCGGCCGGAAAGACCGAACTCGCGGTCGGCGCCCTGGTCAAGGGGATGATTTTGGGCTGGCTGCGCAAGGCACTCGTCGTGGTGCTGTTCGGTATCGAGCGGCTCGCCGCCCGCACCCGCGAAAGGATCAAGGGATGAGCACCACCGCGACGCACTGGATCGACGGAGCGCGCTACGACGGTGACGGCCCGGACGAGCTGCCGATCCTGAACCCGGCCAGCGGAACCTCCACCGGCCGGCTACGCCTCGCCGCCAGCGCGGACGTCGAAGCCGTGGTTTCCGCGGCGGTGGCGGCTTTTCCGGCCTGGCGGGACACGTCGCTCGCGAGGCGCACTTCGGTGCTGTTCGCCTTCCGCGAGTTGCTCAACAAGCGTAAGGACCAGGTCGCGGAGATCATCACGCGCGAGCACGGCAAGGTGCTCAGCGATGCGCTGGGCGAGGTCGCGCGGGGTCAGGAGGTCGTCGAATTCGCTTGTGGGGCACCACATCTGCTCAAGGGCAGTGCCACGGTCAATGCGAGCACCCGGGTCGACGTGCAGTCCATCCGGCAGCCGGTCGGACCGGTCGCGGTCATCGCGCCTTTCAACTTTCCCGCCATGGTCCCGATGTGGTTCGTCCCGCTGGCGCTGGCGGCCGGGAACTCCGTCATCCTCAAGCCCAGTGAGAAGGCGCCGAGCGCGTCGTTGTGGATGGCCGAACTCTGGAAGGAGGCCGAGCTGCCCGACGGCGTCTTCAACGTCCTGCAGGGCGACAAGCTCGCGGTGGACGGCCTGCTCGACCACCCGGCGATCCGGGCCGTCTCGTTCGTCGGATCGACTCCGGTCGCGCGCTATGTCTACGAGCGAGGAACGGCCGCGGGTAAGCGTGTGCAGGCCTTGGGCGGGGCGAAGAACCACATGGTCGTCCTGCCCGATGCCGATCTCGATTCGGCGGCAGACGCGGCGATCGGCGCCGGCTTCGGCTCTGCGGGGCAGCGCTGTATGGCGGTCAGCGTGGTGGTCACCGTGGGCGACATCGCCGACGAGTTCACCGCCAAACTCAAGCAACGGATGGCGAAACTCGTTGTCGGAGAAGGCACTTCCGACAGCGATATGGGGCCGGTGATCTCCGCCGAAAGCCGCGACCGTGCGACCGGCTACATCGAGGCCGGGCTGGCGCAAGGGGCGAGCCTCGAAGTCGACGGACGCACGGTGTCCCCGAAAGGCGATCCGGGCGGCTATTGGCTCGGTCCCACACTGTTCGATCACGTCACCCCGGAGATGACGATCTATCAGGACGAGATCTTCGCGCCGGTACTGGCGATCGTGCGCGTGGACACGTACGAGGAGGCCGTGCGGATCATCAATGACAATCCCTACGGAAACGGCGTCGCCGTCTTCACGAACAACGGCGGAGCCGCGCGGAGATTCCAGACCGAGATCGAGGTCGGCATGGTCGGGGTGAACGTGCCGATCCCGGTCCCGATGGCCTACTACTCCTTCGGCGGCTGGAAGGCCTCGCTCTTCGGCGACACCCACGCCCACGGAATGGACGGGATCCACTTCTTCACCCGGCAGAAGACGGTGACCGCCCGCTGGCTGGACCCGTCCGAGCAGCACGGCGTGGATCTCGGATTCCCGCGCGCACAGTGAAACCGATGCCCGGGTGATGCCGCCGGCATCAGCACGCCGGCGGCATCACCCCCACCGCGACCGCCTCAGCGGGCCGCGGCGAGGTCCAGGGCGATGTCGGTGATCAGGTTCGTGACTTTCGGTTGATGCGCGGGTGGGCAGGCTCAGCAGGTCTTGCGTACGTATTCGGCGTTGCCCAGCGGAGCGACGCCGTGGTCGCGGCGGACGATGCTCAGCCGCCCGCCGCCCTCGGCACAAGCCTTCGCGAGTCCGTCGTCGGTGTACTCGATGACGATCACGTGGTCACCGAACGCCGACACGTACTCGGCGCAGTCGCCTTGTTCGCCGCATTCCTCCACGACGGCGAAATCCAGGCCGTTCGCGGCGTGGCGGGGAGCGAGTTCCGAGGTGTTCTTCTGTGCCACCGCGAGCCCCTTGCCGTGCGCGTGGGCGGACAGCAGCCGGACGAACTCCTGCGCCTCGGCGTCGGTGAGCAGGCCCTCCGAGCGGAGGAAGCTGTCGTAGTTGTCCGGCTCGACCGCCTGGAATCCCTTGTCGGCGCATTGGTCGATCCAGCCGTACACCTTGGCCGCGATGCGCTCCCGCTTTTCCGGCGTCCGCAGGTCCAGCAGGGTCTCGTGCCAGTCGTTGTCCACGACGAGTTTCCCGTCGCCGGCGCGCAGCAGCAGGTCGGCGTCCCATTCGGCGTCCGCGCCGGGCTGCGCCTGGAACGCGTTCACGTAGCAGATGTTGTAGAGGCCCGCGGCCGGCGCGGCACCGTGGTCACGGCTCACCACGGTGACCCCTTCCGGCGGCGGATAGGCGCCACCCAGCTGGTAATCGACCGGCGCGCCGGTCGGGGGCGCGTTCACCGGCCGAGGGGCGGCCGATCCGGTGCTCGGCGCGGCGGCAGGAGTGTCCGAGGTGTCCGGACCGGGCGTCGAGCACGCGCTCGCACCGAACAGCAGAGCGGCCGCGAGCGCGCAGCCGAGGAAACGACCCATGAATCTCATCCGTTCTTTCCGTGATCACGCCTGCTGGTGCAGAAGACGGTGCGGCACTGTGAGATCACGGGGGATCGGCGTATCCCCGGTGATCGCGTCGAACACCGCGAGCAAGTCTACAGTGGACTGAACGTCGTGCACGCGGAGGATCTGGTCCGGCAGGTGCCGCAGCGCCGCGATGGCGCCGAGCGTGCCCGCTGTGCGGTCCACGGGGGAGCGCTGGGTCAACGCGCCGACGAAGTCCTTGCGGGACAACGCAAGTAGGAGCGGCTTGCCGAATTCGGCGAAGCGCCGGGCATTGCGCAGCAGCTCGATCGTCTGCGCCGGGGTCTTGGTGAAGTCCGGGCCGGGGTCGATGATGATCGCGTCCTCGGGCAGGCCCAGGCGCACCGCCAGCTCACACTGCCGATCGAGGTACCGCATCGTCTCCATGGTCACGTCTTGGTACCGATCCGGGTCCTGGAGCTTGTGCAGCGGAGGAGCGCTGGTGTGCATGATCACCAGCGCGGCTTCGTGCCGCGCGCAGAGTTCGGCGATCCGCTGGTTCCGCAGGCCGGAGACGTCGTTGATGAGGTGCGCCCCCGCGTCGAGCACCGCTTCGGCCACGTCGTCCTTGAAGGTGTCGACCGAGATCAGCACGCCCGGCAGCGAGCGGGCGATCTCCCGCACGACCGGGCGCACGGCCGCGATCTCGGCCTCGGCCGGAACCGGCGCCCGGCCGGTGATGCCCGACTGCGCCCCGACGTCGATGATCGCCGCGCCCTCGGCGGCGAACCGCGCCGCCCGGTCGAGCAGCTTGTCCAGGTCCCGCGGGCCGGGGTCGGAGAAGGAGTCGGTGTTGGCGTTGAGGATCGCCATGACGAGCGGCCGATCGGTCCGGACCTGCCGCCCCTTCACCCGAAGCTCGCCCACTCGAGTACCTCCTGCCGGATCGCCGATGCGGAGATCAGCTTATCGCCTGGGGGTTTCGGGACTTTCCGCCGTCACCGCGAAGCTGCCGGGCTGTGAAGGGACCCTTCACAGCCCGAGAGTCCAGGGTGTCGGCAAAGTTGGTCGGGGACCCGGCGGTGGGCGATGCGGAGGTGTGTGTGCGACCACCTCGTGGCGTGCGCCGGACCGGTTTCGGGTCTGTGAAGGGACCCTTCACGGACTCTGAGTCTGTGAAGGGTCCCTTCACAGATCGGAAGAG